>DAVZIV010000075.1:0-6501 GCA_052273125.1 Candidatus Merdousia sp.
CGACAACCGCCGCGCGGCGTCGCCCAAATACGTCTTCCCGTCGATAGACCTGCTCTCCGCGCCCGAAAAGCGCACGGACATTCCGCCGGAAAACTACGCGGCGCGGATGCGGGAAATCATAGACATTTTGGGCAACTACGGCGTGAGCGTTATCCCCGACAACGCGTACTCGGGCCCGGTAATCACCCGATACGAAGTCAAGCCCGCAAAAGGCGTAAAAATAAGCAAAATAGAAAGCCTTGAAAAGGAAATCACGGCGGGAATGAAGGCGGACAAAGTGCGCATGATTGCTCCCGTTCCCGGGCATGGCACGGTCGGCATTGAAGTGCCGAATTTGCACAGGCAGAACGTCTCGATGTCGGAAGTGCTGCGCTCGCGCCTCTGGCGCGAAACCAAGTACGAAATACCAATAGCCCTAGGCAAGGACGCCACGGGCGAGCCAATCGTTGCAAACCTCAAAAAGATGACGCACGCCCTCATAGCGGGTTCCACAAACTCGGGCAAGAGCGTCTGCATAAACACAATCATAATCTCGATGCTCTACAAGATGACGCCCGACGACTTGCGCCTGATTATGATAGACCCAAAAATGGTCGAGCTTCAGGGCTACAACAGCGTTCCGCATATGCTCATTCCCGTCGTGGTCGATGTCAAAAAGGCGGCGGCTGCTCTGAAATGGCTCACAAACGAAATGATGCGCCGCTACACAATATTCAACAAAACGGGCGTGCGCAACATAGACGGCTTCAACGCAAAAATCCTCAAGGATAAATCCGAAATGCGGCGCGCAGACGAAGAATTCGCGCAGATGTCGCCCGAGGAGCGCCAAGCGGCGCTCGCGGCAAAAGAGGAGACCGAAGGCGCGCACGAAGACATTGAAATTCCGACGGAAAAGCTCCCCTATATCGTCTGTATTATAGACGAATTGGCGGACTTGATGAGCGTTGTCGGCAAAGACGTTGAAATCTACATAGCCCGCATAACCCAGCTGGCGCGCGCGGCGGGCATACATATGATTATAGCCACCCAGCGCCCCGACGTAAAAGTAATCACGGGAAAAATCAAAAACAACCTGCCCACGCGAATAGCCTTCAAAGTTACATCGCAAATAGACAGCCGCACGATTCTCGACCGCAAGGGTGCGGAAACGCTAATCGGACAGGGCGATATGCTCTTCCTCAACAACGGCGCGCCCGACATCGTGCGCGCGCAGGGCGCATACATTCCCGATTCCGAAATAGAGGCGATTGTAGAGGCGCTCAAGGTAAACGGCCCGCCGCAGTACGCCGAAGACGTTCAGGCTGAAATAGACGCAGACGGCGCGGACGAAGACACCGTTGCCGACGGCGAGGGCGGCAAGTACGACGACCCGATGACAGTCAAGGCAATTCTTGCAATCAAGGCGTCGGGCAAGGCGAGCACGTCGCTGTTGCAGCGCAAGCTCGGCATCGGCTACGGACGCGCCGCGCGAATCATCGACGACCTCGAGACAAGGGGCATTGTCGGGCCAGCCGACGCAACAGGCAAGCGCGAGCTGTTCCTCGACAACCTATGACCTAAAAAAAGGCTTTACGAATACGGCGATTTGATATTAAATCCTCGGGTTTATACAATAATATGAAGCAGAGAACAATAGCGAAAGAAGTGGGCATAAGCGGCAAGGCGCTGCACAGCGGCGTCGAAGTCTCAATGACAATGAAGCCCGCGCCCGAAAACACGGGTATTGTATTCAAGAGAACCGACATTTTCGGCAAGCCCGAAGTCCGCCCGCACATATCTCTGATTTCCGCCGACCTCGTGCGCAATACGGGCATCACGTCGGGACACGTCAAGCTCCACACCATTGAGCACGTCATGGCGGCGCTCTCGGGAATGAACATAGACAACTGCGTTGTCGAGATGAACGCGGGCGAACCCCCGATTCTCGACGGCTCGGCAAAGAAGTTCGTGGAAATGATTATCGAAGCAGGCGCAGTGGAACAGGACGCCCAGACTCCCGAATTCGAGCTGCGCGAACCCGTTTCGATAACCGACGGCAACCGCTCGATAATAGCCCTGCCCTACCCCGACGGTCTGAAAATCACCTGCACCTCCACTGACGACAGGAAAACCCACACCCAGCACCTTTCCATAGACATAGACCCCGAAACGTTCGAGTACGAAATTGCCCCCGCGCGCACGTTCACCGTCTACGAAGACATAGAACCGCTGCTGAAACTCGGCAAAATTCAGGGCGGCAGCCTCGATTCCGCAATAGTAATCAAGGGCGATACCATTTTGTGCAAAGAGCCCCTACGCTTTAAAGACGAATTTGTCCGCCACAAGATTTTGGACATCATCGGCGATTTGTCGCTGCTGAATTTCAAGCTCAAGGCGCACATAATCGCCGTCCGCACGGGGCACTCGCTCAACGCGCAGCTCACGGCGCAAATATACAAGCAAATGCTCAAGTATAAGGACGCCCCCAAGAGCGCCGAAGCTCCCGATGCAGCAGTTGCGGAAAAGGCGGCGCCGACCCCCGCGCCCGCGCTCCACGGGCTTTCGGAGCACGGAAAGAAAATTGTGGTTTCTACGGAGACTACGCTCGATACGCGCAGGATTTTAGACCTCATTCCGCACAGATACCCCTTCGTGCTCATCGACAGGGTGGAGCAGATTGTAAACGAAAACGAAATTATAGCAATAAAGAACGTCTCCATAAACGAGCCGTTTTTCCAAGGGCACTTCCCCGGAAACCCCGTTATGCCGGGGGTATTGCAGCTCGAGGCGATGGCGCAGACTGCGGGCATTCTGATGTTCAGAAAGGTCGACGGAACAAACAAGCTGGCGTTCTTTATGAGCGCCGACAAGGTGAAATTCCGCAGAGCCGTAAAACCCGGAGACCAGCTTAAAATCCACGGTCTGATTACCAAAAACAGGGGAGATAAAATCGTCTGCGCAAAGGTCGAATGCCTTGTTGCCGATACCGTTGTAAGCTCGGCGGAACTAATGTTCTCAATCCTCGACGCAAACGACACCCCGTAGAAAATTTATGACAAAAATACACCCGACAGCAATAGTTGAATACACGGCGGAACTCGCCGACGGCGTGGAAATCGGCGCATACGCCTATGTCGGCGGCGGCGTCAAGTTGGGCGCGGGCACGGTTGTTGCCCACCACGCGACGGTTGACGGCAAAACGGTTATGGGCGAAAACAATCAGGTTTTTCCCTACGCGTTTATCGGCGGCAAAACGCACGATTTGAAATTCGTCGGCGGAGAGCCGGGGCTTGTAATAGGCAACAACAACGTTTTCAGGGAATACACGACCGTCCACGCAGCAACAAAAGACGGCGAAAACACCATTGTCGGCAACAACAACAACATTCTGGCGTACTCGCACATTGCCCACGACTGCCGCGTAGGCGACTTCATTGTGATGAGTTCGCACGCCGCCTTGGCGGGACACGTTGTAGTAGGCAACCACGCGGTAATTGCTTGGAGCGCAGGCGCGCACCAGTTTACGCGAATCGGCGAATACTCGATGATTAGCGCAATGACAAAACAGGTCAAAGACCTTCCGCCGTTTTTCATCTCCGACGGCAACCCCGCCGAAGTCTGCACAATCAACAAGATAAATATGCAGCGCAACGGTTTTTCCACGGAGGAAATAGACATAGCATACAGCGCGTTCAAACTAATCTACAAACACAGGCTTTCGCGCCCCAACGCAATAACTCTGTTGCACGAAAGACCCGACGCCCCGTCGCGGGTCATAAGCGCATTGCTGAAGTTTATGGAAGCCCCCTCCGAGCGCGGCTTGGCGTAATAAAGGCAATATTTTGCACGCGAAAAGACGGACTTTTTTAGCCCGCCTTTTTTGTCTTTGTACACTTTTTTTGCCCCTGTTCTCGAAGCGGATTTTCTTCGGCGGCGATATCCCGAAACTGCGCGCGCCCCGCCGCAACAGGAACAAAAAACGCCGACACATTGCGGATGTCGGCGCGGTTGAAAAGTGTTGTCAATTAGTCCTTGACGGCACTCAAGCCCCTCAAGACTCTGACCCTGCCGCCGTTGTTCGACACACAGAATGCTCTGATACCTTTGATTTCGTTGGGGTTGACGGCTTCGTCTTTTCCCTTAAATACAATCATATTGACAACCGGCGGTTTGAGGTTGCGGTCGTAATAGATTTCCTTGAGAAGTTCCTTGTGGTAGAAATTGAAAATGCCCTTTGAGCCGTAGGGTTTATAGCGGACGCGCGGGGCGGAAACCTTGACGTGCGGCGGCTTCTTCTCGGGCGATTTTACAAACTTCTGCTCGTTTGCCGCCTCGCGCGCCGTTCCTACATAGAGCGGAATGCCCTTTGCGGCACGCTCGCGGTTTGTGTTGCGTATCCAGTCGCGGCCTTTTTTGATTGCCTCGGCATAGAGCTTTTCAGACTGGAATCTGTATTTTGCCTGATCTTCGGGCGTCCACTTTGCCGCCTTGCGGGCTCTCAGAAGGTCGTTTTCGTACTTTTCAAGCTGCTTCTGGTAGGAGAGAACCTGAGCATCGGAAATGGGCTGGAGAACCTTGTCGGGGCTGTTCCAGTTTGTGGTGAGAATCCAGATGGCGTCGGCGCCCTGTTCCAAAGCCGCCTGATAGACGCGGTAGTTGTTGTTCATACCGTCGCGGCCGGCGGGCTGCGAGAGGAAGTTGTACTTGAGCGTATACTGTCTGCCCCTGACGCCTATGAGCTTGAGGCTCGAGTTGATCGGGTCAATCCAGACGCCGGCAAGCTTTTTGTTCAGCGGGGTTGCGGCAACGAGGTTCGGCTGGAAGAAACTCATGCGCGTACCCGAAGTTACGTCGAAAGCCATCAGGTTGAAAAGCGATGTCGAGGGAAGCTGGTTGACGAGCTTCTTGATGTCTTCTCTGATGACTTTGTAGGTATCCAGACCGCCGCGTTCGTCGGTCATCAAATAGGGGCTTGCGTCAATGCAGATGAGGATTTTTTCCGCCTTGTTGGAAAGTCCGAAAAGGCTCACCGTAGAGACGGCAATCTTCATATTCGCGCTAATCTGCTTGTCGGAAATGGTGGAAATACCGCCGCCGCTGACGATTGTCGCGGGCAGATTTATTTTCACGTCGGGCGTGTTAATGTTGTTGGGATTGGATATGCTTATGCGCTTGGTGAGCTTTGAAGACTTTTTCTGCTGGCGTTCGACCGTGACCTTGTTTTGCTTGGGCGCCATATCCACCTTTTCGGTAATCGGCGGGGCTTGAAATTCGTTTTCGTCTTCAAGTACGGTTCGCGTTACGACATAACTGCCGAATGAAATCAACAGGGCGACCTGCACAAGCGCCACTACCACGAACACCTGATAGAGCAGCCCCCTCTTTTCTTTTTTGGGTCTAAAACGATGAAGTTTCATAAATTATAAGTTTTAAATTGCGGTTTGGTTATTCGTCGTCATCATCTTCGTCATCGTCGGAATCGTGCGAAACCTCCTTGACTACCTTTTTCTTCTCAATCTTGACGACCTCCTTCAGCCCCTTCTTTGCGAAATCGCTCTCGGGGTACATTGCGTTTATCTGGGCGAAAATTTCGTTGGACGCCACAAAATTTTCCATAGACTTGTACGCCATACCCGTTCTAAAGAGCAGTTCGGGCATCCATTCGCTGGAAACTTTGCCGAAGACAATGCCCTCGGCGTAGGAATCGAGCGCGGCATTGACATCGGGGGTCTTCGGGTCGGTCTGTTTCATATAGCCCTTCACCATTTTGAAGAGCGAGAACGCCTCGGAATCGCTCGAAATTTTCACGGCGTCGAGGTAGACGTCCGCAGACATTCTGTTGCCCAGAACCGCGTCGCAGAAAATGCTCCAGAGTTTGAATTTGTCGGCATCGGGATTCTTCCCTGCGCCCGCTTTTGCGTAGACGGGCAGAACCTGCTTGACCATTCCCGCGTTGCGCAAAATCGCCAAAACCTCCAAGAGAGAATCCGACGCCGCGTACTGGGCGCTTTCGCGCAAGTCAACCTTTTCCACTATGGAAAGCGCCTTTGCCGTTTCGCCCTTCTGCGCCAGAACCGACGCAACCTCCAGCGCCGCCGAAATCAGGGGCGCTTCCGCCGCGTCCACGGGGAGTGATATTGCAACAGCGTACGCCTCGTTGAGCCTGCCTGCGCCCAAGAGCGCGCTTATGTACATCTGCACATATTCCGAGGGAAACGAGCTTTCGCCGAGAACTGCAAGCGGAAGGAGCGGATAGACTATTTCGCGCAGCTGGGCGACTGCGGCTTCCCAGTCTCCCCTGTTGTACGCCGCGCGCGCCTTGCCAAGCGCCTGCCTGTCTGCCTTTAGAGCGAATTTGAAAGTGTCCGAACCGTGTTCAACGGTGATGTCCGCGCCGGTTGCGTCTGTAAAGACCACGTTTTTGCCGTTTGTCTCTTTGAATGTGACGGTGTTTTCCCTGCCCTCCACCATGTAGGCGAGAACCGCCTTTTTATCCGCAAAATCCTTTGCGTAGGAACGGTC
>DAVZIV010000076.1:0-6486 GCA_052273125.1 Candidatus Merdousia sp.
CCCAAGGGCAGAAACGTTGTAATAGACAAAAAGTACGGCTCGCCCCTCATCACTAAGGACGGCGTTTCCGTTGCAAAGGAAATCGAGCTTGAAGACCCGTTTGAAAATATGGGTGCACAGATGGTCAAGGAAGTCGCCAACAAAACTTCCGACAACGCAGGCGACGGCACCACAACGGCAACCGTCTTGGGCGAAGCCATCTACCGCGAAGGTCTGCGCAATGTAGCGGCGGGCTCCAACCCCATCTTCCTCAAGAGAGGTATCGACAAGGCTGTCGAAGCCGCCGTCAAGGAATTGCAGAAGAACTCCAAGCCCGTCAAGGACAGAGAGGAAATCCGTCAGGTTGCTACGGTTTCGGCAAACTGGGACACCGAAATCGGCAACATCATCGCCGAAGCTATGGACAAGGTCGGCAAAGACGGCACAATCACCGTTGAAGAGGCTAAATCCATCGACACTTCTTTGGACGTTGTAGAAGGTATGCAATTCGACAAGGGCTATCTCTCGCCCTACTTCGTAACGAGCGCCGACACAATGGAATGCGTCTTGCAGGACGCCTACATTCTCATTCACGAAAAGAAAATCTCCAATCTGCAGGAACTCCTCCCGATTCTCCAGGCCGTGGCAAAAACGGGCAAGCCGTTGATGATTATAGCCGAAGATGTCGAAGGCGAAGCTCTGGCGGCGCTGGTCGTCAACAAGCTGCGCGGCACGCTCAACGTATGCGCGGTCAAAGCCCCCGGTTTCGGCGACAGAAGAAAGGCTATGCTGGAGGATATCGCAATTCTCACAAATGGCCGCTGCATAACCGAAGACTTGGGCATCAAGCTTGAAAGCGTAGAACTTGCCGACCTCGGCAGAGCAAAACGCATCACTGTTTCCAAGGAAAACACGACGATTGTCGAAGGTGCGGGCAAATCCTCCGCAATTCAGGCTCGCGTAAAGCAGCTCAGACAGGCAATCGAAGAAACAACTTCCGACTACGACAGGGAAAAGTTGCAGGAACGCTTGGCAAAGCTGGCAGGCGGCGTAGCCGTCATCAATATCGGCGCGGCAACCGAACCCGAAATGAAGGAAAAGAAAGCCCGCGTTGACGACGCCCTCCACGCTACGAGAGCGGCAGTCGAAGAAGGTATCTCTGCAGGCGGCTCGGTAGCTCTGCTTAGAACGGCCAAGGCAATCGACGCCCTCCAGCTTGAAGGCGACGAAGCGGTCGGCGCTCAAATCGTCCGCCGCGCAATCGAAGCTCCTCTGCGCCAGCTCTGCGCAAATGCAGGCGAAGAAGGCGCGTTGGTTGTTCAGGAAGTCCTCAAGTCGAAGGGCGGAATGGGCTACAATGTTGCAACCGGCAAGTTTGAAGACCTCATCAAGGCTGGCGTCGTAGACCCGACCAAGGTGACGCGTTCGGCTCTCCAGAATGCGGCTTCCGTAGCGGGCTTATTGCTGACGACGGAATGCATGATTACTGACCTCCCCGAACCCAAGACTCCTGCAGCCCCCGGTATGGACGGCGGTATGGGCGGTATGGGCGGCATGATGTAATCTTGCCCAATCCATCAAATTAAATACTTCAAAAAGGCGGAATTTATTTCCGCCTTTTTTTTCTTGTGGCGCGGCGGATTTTTGCGAAGCAAAAATATTTCCGCCGCTTTAACAGTGAATTAAGTTTAGTTTTTCTTCTGGTTGGCTATTTTACTCCCGTAAAAAGAGTGTCGCTTTGACGTGGGGGGGAAGGAAGATTGGATTTATTTTTTATGCACCGCTCGGTAGATTTCCGTTAAAAACAACTATGCCTTTCCGCGGCACCGCAGTTTATTATCACGTTAGTACACCGTGATATTCTCTGTAAAAGCGGGGCAAATGCCCTGCGCCAAAAGAAAAAAATTTCGCTTAATGATATTCACTGACAAAGCAGGGGAATTATTTTGCGGACGCAAAATCCCCTGCGCCAAACGTCAAATTTTTTGGTTCATGCAAAGGGCGGGCTCGGGTTCGGAACAGGAGGAGGATACAATTCTGGCGGGAACGCCCGCAACAGTCGTGTGCGGGGGAACATCGTCTAAAACGACACTGCCTGCACCAATCTTGGCATTCTCGCCAATGGTTATGTTGCCGATGAGCTTTGACCCCGCACCAATGAGAACGCCCGAACGAACTTTTGGGTGGCGATCGCCTATTTCATTGCCCGTGCCGCCGAGAGTTACCTCGTGCAAAATGGATACGTTGTCCTCTACAACGGAAGTCTCGCCCGCGACAAATGAGGTTGCGTGGTCAAGCAAAATTCCGCCGCCAAAACGCGCCGCAGGGTGAATGTCTACGGCAAAGACATCACTGCCGAGACTCTGCAAATAAAATGCGGAATGCTTTTTGCCGTTGCTCCAAAGCCAGTGTGCCACACGGTGGGTTGTTATCGCCTGAAATCCCTTGAAATAGAGAATGGGCGCAAGATAGCAAACGCAGGCGGGGTCGCGCTCGCGAACGGCGAGAATGTCCTTGAGAACATTGGCGCGAATGGATTCGTCGGCGTCAAAAGCGTCCTTAAACGTACAATAGAGATTCAGATTTTGGCGGGAACGCGCCTCAAGCTTCGCGGCAATTCTGAAACACACAGCGTCGAAAAGGTCTTTTCTTGAAAGAAAAACTTCCTTCATTATCGGCGCCATAACCGGTTCGTTCGACACGGCAGACGACGCCTCAAGACATATGGATTTCCAAACCTCTTCCGCGCTGTTATTGTGCATATTTTTACATATGGATTATCGGCAAAAATATTCAACTAAAAATTGGGCGCACACAGAACACAAAAGAGCAAAAAATGCGGCGGGTTTTTTAGACCCGCCGCGAACAACCCTTGCATATGTATCAAACAATAAAAAGCTCGGCGCGGGAAAGACAGTTTGCAAACAAAGACGCCCGCACCGATTGACGCGCCGCATTCGCGGAAAGGAACAATCATAGGTAAAAAAAACCTTTCCAAGAACGCAACCCGCCCTTTTTATGCAGCCGAATCTGACATGCATTTCGGACAAGTCAAGAAAAAAAGTTAGACTTATCTAACTTTTTTTGAAAATTTTTCTAAGTTGACATTTTTTCGTATAAGGAAAGAGTTTTTTTCATGCAAGAAAAGACAAACGCCGTAAGGATCGTCGAGAGGCTGAAGTTGCCGAACAAAACGCACACCTACGATTCGTCGAAGGCGGTCGGAGGAACGGAGGTAGCGGCAATGCTCGGACAGAACCCCGACAAGGTTTTCAAGACGCTCGTGGCAGTCGGCAAAAGCGGAAAACACTATGTATTCGTAATTCCCGTTGCAAAGGCACTCGACCTCAAAAAGGCGGCAAAAACCGTCGGAGAGAAATCGGTTGAAATGCTAAAGCAAAAATTCCTGCTCGAGCTTACAGGCTACGTGCACGGCGGCTGCTCGCCAATAGGAATGAAAAAATACCTTGCCACCACCGTTGACAATACCGCAAAAAATTTCGACACCATAGTCTTCAGCGGCGGGCGCATAGGATTGCAGCTTGAAATGTCGCCCGATTCCCTCGCCCGAGCGGTGAAAATCGCCTACGCGGACATAACCACAACCGACGCCCCCCGCGACGCCGACGATTCGTACGCCCAGTATTAGACGCCGCCGATTCCGCGCGCGAAAATGCGCGCCGCGTTTTCAAAATTTCCCCGAAGACGCAAAAACCGCCGCGTTTGCGGCGGTTTTTATTTTCGGAGACGGCGCCCGAGCTACTCTTCCTCGGCAAAATCTACGGCAACTTTGAAGTAGTGCAACAATTCGGAGTCGGGCTTTTTCTTCGTCAATTTTTGATAGTCTGCAAGGAGCGACTCGGGGTCTCTGCCGCGCAGTTCGTAGACTTCCTTAACGCCCAAGTCCATAAGCGCCCGAGCGGCGGCTACGCGCATTTTGGGAATGCGCATAAACGGGCTTGAAAGCGCGGCGTAGTCTATCTTTTTTTTCTTTTCCGCCATTTTATTTGACTGTCGCCTTGTAGAGGGCGGCGGCTACGTCTTTTGCCCTCTGGTCTGAAGAGTATCTGTCAAGCCCCTGCTTTATGACGGCTTCCATCTTCTTTTCGTTAAACAGCGGCTGCGCGCCCTTGTCGGCAAGACACTCAAAGAACATATCCGCGTACCCCGAATGTTCGGCCGCGTAGCGCACAAGACCGACGCGTACGGGCAAGGGCAGCGTTTTGAAATCCACGCTTTGTTTGAACATATCCCAGATGAAAGAATATTTCGAGAGAAGGAAAAGCTCTATGCCGTCTACAACGGCGTCTTTGTCGCCCTTGTCGAACGCCTTCTTGACGTATTTTGCCGCAGAAGAAACGTCGCCGAGGCGGTACTGGACAAGCCCCATTCCGCGCAGGGCTATGGTGTTGTCGGGCTCTACGTAGAGAACTTTTTGGTAGAGGTCGAGCGCCACGGGCCACTGTTCGAACAGCGCCGCCGCGCGGGCGGGAATTACAAGCATGGGCGTGGGCCACAAATCGGGACGCGCCCTGTACACGCCGAGCGAAAGCCCGAACCCCTGCGGAGTCGACGAAAGCATAAGCGTGCGCGCGTCGGCATTTTTGAACGCCTCTTTCACCGCCTTGTCGGCGGCGGGATTTTTAGCCTGCACCGCGTAGGAGAGCAGAACGTTCATAGCCTCGAGATTTTTCGGCGCAAATTCTTTCAGCGCGGGTACAAGCGCGGCAACTTCGCCGTAGCGCTTTTCAAGCATAAGCGCGCTGGCGCAGTAGACGGAGGAAAATCCGTCGCCCAAATCCATCGCCTTTTTATAAGCGGCAACGCTGTTTTTTATGTCGCGCGTGAGAAAGTACACGCTGCCGAGCGTCCTGTATACCGATATGTCTTTCGGGCGCGCCGCCGAAAGCTTTTGCAGAGTTTGCAGCGCCTTGGGGAAATCCTTGAACGTGATGTAGCAGATTGCCACGGGGAAGAGGTCGGAATTCTTAAACGAAGCGGGATTCTTTGCGTATTCCTTCAGCAAATCGGCGTTGGCGCGCGGGTTCGAGTAAATGCTCTTTGCCTCGAAAAGGTTTATGTCGCCGAATTTGTCCCACTGCTTGAGCAGTTCGGGCGTTTTTGCGGTGTCGGCAAACGCCGACGCGCAGGCGGCGAGAACCGAAATCATTAGAAAAACTATCTTTTTCATATCTTTTTTCTGTCGAATAAAAACGATTTTGCAAGCCCAATAAAGGCCAAATTTCTGTCGACTCTGCGCCCGCCGAGCCAGTTTTTGGGCAAAAGCTCCACGCTGCCGCCCGTAAAAATTGTTTTTTCCGCCGCGGATTTTCCGCCGAAGTACGCCGCTTCGATGTCGCCTATAAGACCGTCGATAAGCTTGCAGAACCCCTTGGCGCAGCCGACGTACATTGCCTCGAGCGTGTTTTTGCCTATCACAAGAGAGCAGTCGGCGTCGGCGGGATTTATGGAGGGCAGCTGCGCCGTCATTTGGCTTAAATATTGCGAAAACGCATTCATTCCGGGCGCGATAGCCCCGCCCGCATAGTTGCCGTTTTCGTCAACCAAATCTATTGTTACCGCCGTTCCCATATCGACGACAAGGTACGGGGCGCTCAGGTAGACGCCCGCGCCGACGGCGTCGGCTATTCTGTCCTGTCCGAGTTGCTGCGGGGCTTTTATGTCTATTTTAATGGGCGAATTTTCGCAGGTAAGCTGCATTGTGTCGAACTTCTCCAGAGCGGGCTTCAGTGCCTCGGAATACTTGGGCACTACAGAGCACCAACCCACGGCGTCCGCGCCCGAGTTCTCCACCAATCCGCGCCGCGAAAGTATTTCGGCGAACGACGCGCTCGGGAAATCGGCGCACGATTCCACCGCGAAAGACTTTCCGCAATCAACCGTTGCGCAGTGCGTGCGCGTGTTGCCTATGTCTATGCAAAAAATACGCATTCAAACAGATTCTATTGTGGCGGCGTTTCGGTCAAACGAAAAAAAACAAAAAAACCTTCGCCACGCGCTTTGCATGAGAAGGTTTTTCAGCAAATTCTGCCAGAAGAATTTTAGTAGTCTTCAATGACGATTGCGCCCCAGAGGAACGACGTTCTGTCTCCCGAGGGAAGTTCGCAGCCGAAAATGTCCTTTGTTCTGATGACGGAGCTGTATTCCGACGACGGTTCAAAACTTGCCGGCGTATAGGAAACCAGACCCAAGCAATTAAAGCCCTTGTCTGCTACTTCGTCATTGGAAGAGCACGCACCCATAAGTACCGATGCGGCGATGGCGGAAAATAATAAAGTTAATTTATGAGGTTTCATATTGAAGCAGACTACATTTCCGTTTCCAAAATGCAACAAAATTTTTCCGTTTTTTTTCTTTTGGCGCAGGGGATTTTGCGTCCGCAAAATATTTCCACTGCTTTGACAGTGAATATCATTAAGCGAATTTTTTTTCTTTTGGCGCAGGGCATTTGCTCCGCAAATAACTGCCACTGCTTTGACAGTGAAT
>DAVZIV010000077.1:0-6472 GCA_052273125.1 Candidatus Merdousia sp.
CCCAAATCGAGCCAGCGCTTCATCAGCTGCAATTCCGCCGGCGAAAGTTTCACGCCCTTGTGTTTGCCGCCGATTTTCTTCATTATGCGGCTCCCGCCCGAACCGAAAGTGTAGGGGGGAAGCTTGCCGTCGCGGTCGTCGCCGTCCTTGATTTGGCGGCGCGTGCGCAGATAGAAGTACGAAGACGGAAACATCGGGCCCATTCCGTCGGTTAGGTCTATCTTTGCGGCGAACTTTTGCGGGTTGTGGCACGGGGCGCAGTGGCGCGTGAGAATTGGCTGAACATCGCGCACAAAGTCTATTACCTCGCGCGGGGAGATTCCGTCGAGGGGAACTATTTTGTCGGCGGGGCGGCGCAGAGCCTTGAGTTTGTTTTTAATGGGCGGCGGCGCCATGTCGCGCATTTCGTGGCAGCCGATACAGGAAGTCGTGGTGCCGTTGACGAAGTTTGTAAAGCTTTGCATGCGCTTGATTGCGTTGCCGTCCTTGTCGAGCGCAACGAAGCTCAACGCGCGGTTGGCGGGAGCTTTGAAGTGCGCCGAGCCGTCGTCTTCCACATTGACAGTGCCCAGCGGGCGCTCGAACGTGAACGTGCCGCGCATTGAAATGGGGTTCCGTGCCGCCGAAGAGGTGGGTAATGTTGGGCATAACCTCCACTACGAGCAGCTTTTTTATGTCGGAGCTTTTTATGCCGTCCATATTTCTGCCCAGCGCGGCATCGACGACAACCACCGTTGCTTCGTCGGTGTCGTAGTCTGCCATATCGGCGGGCATTTGCGGGCGCGGGCGCTTGCGCACTGGCTGGGCGTCGAAAATCATCGTGTTTGGGAACGGCTTGAACGATTCGGGGAGGGGAAGTTCAAACATATGCCCCTGAGTGTCGAAGACACAGAGCTTGTTTTCGTACGAGGCAAGAATGTAGTTTTCGGCGACGGGGAATGGCGTAGAGTAAAGCCCGTTGGGGTGGTCGTCGGAGACGAATTTCATAGCCTTGTAATCTCCGGGGTTGCGGGGGTTGTCAATCACGGCAATCTGACCCTGGTGGTCTCGTCGTCCGTGGTTTGTGGAGTAGGAAAACGCGTACTTGTTTTTTGCTCCGAAAGGCTTGGCGTCAATGAGCAGCCCCCACGGAATGTCGTTGCCGAAGAAAACCATGTCGTTTGCGCCGTTGGGGTCTTTTTTCCAAAGGCCGTGGAAGTTGAGCTGGCTTTTCTGCACATACTCCCACTTCATATAGATTAAGCGCCCGTCGGAGGTCGGCCACGGAGTGTTGTCTTGGTCTATGTTGGCGGAAATTTGTCGAACTATGCCATCGTCGGCGTACCATCTGTGCAGAATTGCAACATCGACCATCCAGCAGGGGACGGTGCGCTGGCAGCGCGTCGAGACGAACACGACATCGCCGTTGGGCAGGTAGGTTGCCTCTATGTCGTCGAATTCCTTGCCCGAAAACGGGAAGAGCTTCGGCGAAGAGCCGTCTATGGACATTTCGTAAAGGTGGTACTGGTCTGTGCCGCCCTTGCGGTAGGAGTAGAGCATTTTGTCGGCGTCGTAATCCACGCAGACGTTGCGCACGCCGCCCGTCGGGTCGGAGAGCAGCTCCTTTATTTCGCCCGTTTTTATGTTGAATTTTACAAGCTTGCCGCCGTCCTTGGAGAACGCGCAGTTGTCGGTTCTGCCGTCTTTGGGATTTTCCGCCAACATACCCGCGTTGAAGGAGTATTTTAGCTTTCTAAGCGGAGAATTTTCCTTTGTGTAGCCCAAGTACGGATCGGGATAACGGCCGAAATTTCCGTACCAGTGGGCGTCGGGAGACTGCCCGCGCATCGTGAAGACGATTTCGTCGAAGTCGAGGCTCGCGAGCATTTTTTTGCGCTCGGCCTCGTAGCGGTTTTCGGCGTGCGGGATTTCGGGTGAGTCGGAAAGTTCGATATAGTCGTAGGCGACCCACTGCGGAACGGATACCGACTTGAGTACTTTCGACGGCACCGCCGCCAGCGCGAAAGTATTTTCGCCCGCCGCCAGCAGTTCTTTGGGAATTTTTACGACGGCAGTCTGCGGAATGCCCCACGTTTTGGAATGCATAATCAGCGACGCAAAGCAGGGGCGCGGCCGACCCTTTTTGTATTCGTAGGGCAGGTACGTTTTGAGCGTTTTCCCGCCGTTTACGCAGATTTCCATTGACTGGTCGTTGATTGCAAACGGCGACTTGTCCGCAAAGCCGAGCTTTAAATAGAGGTCTTTTTGCGGGGCGGAATCGAGCCTGAATTTTATGGTAATCGGCGGGTATTTTACGCCCTTGTAGTCGCGATAGAGCATCGCCCAGCCCGAATACATGTGGTCGTCGGGAAGCGGGCGACGGTATGTGGGGTCTGCCCATTCGCACGTGCGCATAGGCTGGACGAACGGAAAGTCGGCGTCGCGGTTTTTGCCGACTTCAAAGACGAACGGCGTGTTGAAAAACTTGCGGGTCGCCGCGTACGGATCGGTTCCGTATGGAATGAAATAGCGCGTGGAGTTGAAGTCCTGACCGAAGTCGTTGAACTCGGCGGCGCGGCCGTCGGGGGTGCCTATCCTGAATATCGGCGCGGAATGCGCCGCGGCGCAGGAAAGCGTAAGCATTAAAACTGCGGTTAATTCTTTCAATGATTGCATATTATTTTCTATCTGTAAATGTTTTTACGGTTGCTGCGGGTTCCGAGCCGAGCTTTGCCGACATTTCGCACATCGGGTAAATAGGGGTGTCGCAAATGTCGAGGAAGCCGCTGGCGGTGTTTTCGCCGTTGTGCTTCGCCGAAGTCGGGCAGTCGCTCCAGCGCATGTAGAGCACGCCCGCAATGTTCGGGTTTGCCAGCGCGCCGCGCACGAACTGCGCAAATTTTGCAACACTTTCGGCTGTCGTGGCGCACGGATTGAATCCGCCGCCGAATACGCCGCGGTCGGTCGGGCAGAAGTTGAATTCGCAGACTATAATCGGCTTGTCTGCGCAGTCCGGCGGCAGCTTCATTTCGCGCGGGTTTTCAAAGTACGATACGACACTTATTGCGTCGGCGAATTTTGCGGCGGCTCTGACAATGTCGGCGTCCTGCGGGTATTCCTGAAATCGCGTTCCAAGGTACAGTACGTTGGGCGCGGCGGCGTCGAGAAGTTCGGCGCAGACGCCGTAGAAGCGCTCGTAGTAGGCCTTTTTCATAGCCTCCATATCTGCTTTTGCGGCGTGTTCTGGCACGCTTCTTTCGGCAAGAAACGCCTCCCAATTTGCGTACGAAGTCTTCCACGCTTTGTTAAGCGACGATATTTCGCCGTATTTTTTCTTCAAAATTTCCGCAAATTTTATCTTTGATGCCTGCGTCGCCGGCGAGGCAAGTATCTGTGCGGCGATGTCGGTTTTTTGCCACTGCCAGCGGATTTTATAGCCTACGAAAACGCCGACACAGTAGGGCGAATTTGCAAGCTCTTTTATTTTTGAAATTTCCTTCGCCTGCGCGACGGCGAAGGCGGCGTCGAAATAGTCGGGAGCGGGGTGGCCGAGCTTTGCGGATTTGTCGAAACTTAGCAGTTTCGGGTAGGCGGCGTCGCAAACCGCAAAGAAGGGCATTTGCGCCGACTTCACAAAATCGGGGTTGCTCCAGCTGCCTATTGCGTTGAACCCCCAAGCCTCAAGGCGCCGTTTGGCGCGCGCCAGATACGCGGCTTCGTCGGGATACTTGATTGATTTGTTTTTCGCCTCGAAATTGAAGAAGAGCGATTTCTTGCGGTCGAACGGGTATGCGAGCTGAAAGCGCTTGTCGTCGAATGCGCCGCTTTGGAAGTAATTTTCGCGTCCGGTTATGCGCGTTCCGTTTGAAACGGCTACGGCGTTGATTCCGTAAATCCACATCGGGCTGCCGTCGGGAGTGATGAAAAACCACTTGCCGCCGATTTTGCGCGTTGTAAAGCGCCGCGTTTTAGGGAAGCTTTGCGCGCATTTCACGCCGCCGAAAGCGTCTGAAGCCCCGCCTTTGTTTTCGTGCGCGGCAAGCCATTTTGTCTCTTCGTCGAAGGCTGTTTTCAAGTCGGCGTCGGAACGGGTTTTTCCGTTCCAATCTTTGTGAATGAACTGTCCGTATTTATCAACGAACGGGAAAAAACGTTCTTTTGCGATGTTTTTTAACTGCGGATTGTTCGCCAGAAACTGCGGGTTGAACGGCGACTGGTCTATGTTGGCAAACGCTCCTTTTTGCTTTGCCCACTGCGGGGCGTCGGGCGAAATGTCTGCCGCGCACAGCGGCAACCCCGACGGCAAATGTTCGGCGGCTGCGCAGGCTGCCGCCGTTGCGGAAACTGCGGCGCAAAAAGACAAAATATTACGAACCGTCATATGCTGTTATTTCCCGTTTTTTTGATTCGCCTTCAGGCGCACGGCGTAGAGTTTTTCGGCGAGGTTGCGCAGGGAGTCTGTAAATTCGTAGACGGGAGTGTCGCAAATATCTACCATTCCCACACAGTAGTTTTCGCCGTCGCCCTCGCGCCCCGATGCGACTTGATCCGCCCATCTAAACCAGTGCACTCCGACAATACTGGGGTTCTTCAACGCGCTTTTAACGTACTTGTTGTTCGCCTTTATTCTGTCTTTCATTGTCGCGCGCGGGCGCAGTCCGCCGCCGAAAACGCCCGCGTCCTGATTGCCGAAGTGGTATTCGCCTATGATTATGGGCTTGTCGAGCGAATCCTCGGGGTGTGCCAGTTTTGAGGCGTCGTCCTTATACAAGTTGTAGGCTACGACGTCGGCGTAGCGTGTTGCGGCTTTGCAGACAAGCTCGTTTTTCCACGCAAACCGGCACGAAATGTAGAGGGTATCGGGCGAAACCGTTTTGATTGCGTTTTTGCAAATTCTAAAATACGCGTCGTAGAATTTTTCCTCGAAAGCCAGCATATCCGCTTCGGCAGCCTTTGTGGCGGGCACGAAGCTGTCGCGGCGAAGGAAGTCATCAAAGTCTTTGTACGGGGCATTCCAAGCCTTGTTGAGCGCGTCGATGTCTTTGTATTTTTCACGCAGCATTTCTCGGAATTTTATTTTTGCGGGCTGGTCGGCGGGCGACTGCAACAGGGCTTTGGGCAGCACAAGCGTTTTCGACTGCCACGGAAGCTCGTTGTCTACGAATACGCCGAGGCAATACGGGTCGTCTATGTACTCTTTGATTTTCTTCACCCTTTCGATTGAATTTGCCTCGAGCTGCGGATCGAAATAGTCGGGGGCATCCTGCCAGTACTGGCTGAGATATCCCTTTGTTTTTATGCGGCATTGTATGGGGAGTGACACCGACGCGGTGTAGGGGACTTTTGCCTTTTTGAACACGAAGCCCTGCGTCCAGCAGCCGAGAGTGTTTACGCCCCATTTGCGTGCGCGTTTGCCGACAATTTCGCCGTAGAGAGAGCGCCAGTTTGCGCCGTATTTAAGCTCCATATTGCGGTGCTCGAAATGGAAGACGTTGTAGGGCTTTTTGTAGAGGTGTCTGATTTGATTGCTACGCGAGGTGTATTTGGGGTCGAAGGCGTCGGCAAAGTAGTTTTCGCGCTCGGAGACGCATGTCGGCGCGTACATACCCACGGTGTTTACCCCGAAAGACCAGAAAAGGTTGCCCTGCGGAGTGATGAAAAACCATTTGCCGTCAACTTTCTGCGTTCTGAATCTGCCCGTCGCCTCGAACTTGCGGCTGGGGAGAACGCGCCCCATAAAGTCGTCGGAATCCGGAATGTCGGGGATATTTTTATAGTATGCGTTTTCCTCTTCGGTGCGCTTTTTCAGGTCGGCGTCGGAATTGACTTTGTTGCGCCAATTTTTGTGAATGAATTGCCCGTATCTGTCTATGAACGGAAAGAACTGCTCTTTTGTCAAAGAGAGCAGCTGCGGGTTGTTGGGCAGAAATCCGCTTGAAAACGGCGAAACTTTCATTCCCCAAATTCCGATGTCTTTTTCAAAGAGCCATTGCGGGGCGTCGAGTGTTTCAATTTTGAGGTTGTCTATTGCAATTACCGCCTGCGAAGTTTTGGCGCTGAGCAAAAACACGGGAGGCGGGACATCTGCGGGCATGGGAACGGACATCAGTTCCAAGTGCCCAGTTTCGCCGGCTTTTGCGCCGAAATATTTGACGTCGTCGTTGATGGTTCGTTTTTGTGCGCTGCGCTGTATGAGGGCGACGCATAGGGTTTTGCCGTTCGTTGAAACCACTTTGTAGTCGAAGGAAATTTTTACGATTTTCCTCCCGAAATTCATACCGCCGCTTTTGGGGTATTTGACGAAAATCGGCCATCTTTCCTTCGATTTTGAAAAGTCGCCCACAAGCGATGTCTCTCCGGTAGTAAAGCCTTCGATTTTTTTCAGCGAGACCTGTTGTAAAGTTGCGTTTTTTAACAGGTACTCGGAAATGTCGTTGTCGAAGGATTCTTCGGCAACAACTTCCGCCCGACACTGCGCCCAGGCTCCGCACAA
>DAVZIV010000078.1:0-6450 GCA_052273125.1 Candidatus Merdousia sp.
AAATTTTCCAAACGCGGCAGCGGCTTGAACTCGTCGAGTCGCTTTTCGAGAGAAAACCCGAGGGCACGCCGACAAGCAGCTCGAGGGCGCGCAGGGCAAGTTTTTTGTCCATTTCAATCTTGGGCAGCTGTGTGTTTGTGGAGGAAACCTCGGCGGCCGCCTGAACGACATCAAGCTGAGAGACGAAGCCGTTGGACTTGCGCCGCGTGGTGATTTCGTAGGTTTTTTTCTGGGCTTGGAGATTTTCGCGCGTGATGGCAAGCTGGGTCTGGTAGGCGCGATACTTGAAGTACGCCTGCGCCACTTCGGCGGTGATTTTCACGCGGGTTGCAAGCGCGTCGGCAAGGGCCGCGCGGTAGTCCTGCTCCGAAATTTCGACGCCGCGGCGCACTCCGCCGAAGACGTCGATTTCCCAAGAGACGCCCGTGCCCCAGCCGTAGGTTTCGCCCGAGCGCGCATTGACGGGGTGCGCGCCCTCTTTGAAACGCGCGTCAACGTCGAGCGACGGCCAAAGCCCGCTGGTCTTCATCGAAAGCATAGCGCGAGCCTGTTCGACGCGCGCGCGGGCGGTCTCGAGGTCGAAATTTTCGGCGAGCGCCAAATCAATCAGGCGGCAGAGTTCGTCGTCGCCGAAGAGCCTCCACCACGCGGAAAGTTCGGCGGCGGAATACTTGGAATCGGCGGCGAGATTTTGCGCCTCGGACGCAGCCCAGTTTTTTGGGGCGTCGAACTTCGGCTTCTCGAAGTCGGGCCCGACCATGCAAGCCGCCAGCACGAGCGCTGGCGAGAGAACTACAAAACGCAAAAAACTATTCATAACGCAAAGCCTCTATCGGGTCAAGTCGGGCGGCCTTCCACGCGGGATAGTAGCCGAAAAGCACCCCCACGAACGCCGAAACGCCGAACGAAATTAAAATTGCCGCATAGGATACCGAAACCGGCCAGCCCAAAGCCGCCGCCCAAACGGTGGAGAGAACGTGCCCCACCACAATTCCTATCACGCCGCCGAAAAGACAAATGACGATTGATTCTATCAAAAACTGTTTGAGAATATCACTGGCGCGCGCGCCGACTGCCATTCGCAGGCCGATTTCGCGCGTGCGTTCGGTCACGGAGACAAGCATTATGTTCATAATGCCGACGCCGCCGACAATAAGCGAAATGAACGCAACGCTCAAAAGCAGGTTGGTTATAGTCTTCGTCTGCGACTTGAGCATATCGGCAAATTCCGCCATCGCGCGTATTTTGAAGTCGTCGTCCTGCTCGGGCGAAAGCTTGTGGGCTTCGCGCAGGGCTTTGCCGACCTGCGAAATTGCCGCGTAGACTTCGTCGGCGGAAACGGCGGTGAGCATTATGCTGTCGATATTGGCAAAGCGCACGGGCGGCATATTTGAAAGCTTGGGCGCGTAGAGGGAGACGCTGCCGACGTACGTCGCCGCCGCCGATGTTGCCGAAGAGGTGGAAGAGGAAGACGAAGACGCCGAGCTTATCGACGTGCTGCCAGCGCCGCGCAGGCGCGTTTTGACGGCAGTCCACGGCGCTATCACGCAGTCGTCCTGATCCATGCCCATCATATTTGCGCCCTTTGCCTTGAGCACGCCGATGACCTGAAACACTACGTTTTGAATGCGCAGCTCCTTGCCTACTGGGTTTTCGTCGCCGTAAAGCTCGCGGGCGATTGTCTCGCCTATGACGCAGACTTTTGCCCCGCGCCTGACGTGCCCGAGCGTGAAAGGCTCGCCGTTTTCAATTTTCCAGCCCGCCATATCGAAATATTTTTCGTTGACGCCGTTGATGAAGTAGGGACTCCAGTTTTTGCCGCCGTAGACAATCTGTCCGCGGACGGAGAGAAACGGCGTGCCCGCCCTTATCAACGGGCAGTCTCGCAGGATTTTCTCCAAGTCGGGCACGGTGAGGTTGACGCGCGACGCCGCCCCCGAACTTACGCCGCTGTTCATCGCCATTCCGGGGAAAATGCGGATTGTGTTTGCGCCCATGTCGGAAAAATTTTTGGAGAGAACGTCGCTTGCGCCCTTGCCTATTTCCATCAGCGCGATGACAGACGAAATGCCTATGACTATGCCGAGCGTAGTCAAAAACGTGCGCGTGGGGTTGCGGCATATTGCAATTAGGGCGTTTTTTACAATTCTGAGTTTCTTCATCATAGACGCCTGTCCTTTACGGGCGAATCGTCGGAAATTTCGCCGTCTTTGAGTTTTATTATGCGCTTGGCGCACATTGCAACGTCGAGCTCGTGGGTGACGAGAACCACGGTTACGCCCTCGTTGTCGTTGATCTCGCCGAAGAGACGCATAATTTCGTCGCTCATTTTCGTGTCGAGATTGCCGGTGGGCTCGTCCGCAAAGAGAATCTGCGGCTTGTTTACAAGCGCGCGGGCGATGGCAACGCGCTGCTGCTGTCCGCCCGAAAGGCGGGAGGGCTCGTGGTCCATTCTGTCGGCAAGTCCGACGCGCTCGAGCATCTCCCTGCCCTTTTGCTCCATCTGCTTTTGGCTCAGGTGCGACGCCGTGTAGCTGAGCGGCATTATCACGTTTTCAAGCGCGGTTGTTCGCGGCAGCAGGTTGAAATTCTGAAACACAAAACCTATCTTTTTGTTGCGGACATCGGCGCGGCCGTCGTTGTCAAGGCGCGATATTTCAAGGCCGTCGAGAAGGTATTCGCCCGAAGTCGGGCGGTCGAGACAGCCGAGAATGTTCATCAGCGTGCTCTTGCCAGAGCCCGAAGCCCCCGTGAGCGCAACCATTTCGCCCCTGTCTACGTCGAGGGAAATGTCTTTGAGCACGGGCAGGGAAATGTCGCCCATGAAATAGGTTTTGCAGATGTTTGAAAGTTTAATAAGCCCCATCGCCGCAATCCTACATTGATTTCGAGGAATTGGTTGCCTTTTTGCGCGTCGGCATTTTGGGCATAAACGGGATCGCCGTTGCCGATTTCTCCACGGATTCAACGCCTATTACAACGGCATCGCCCTCTTTGAGTTCGGGGGATTTTATCGCGGTGACGGTGTCGGTGCGCAGGAGAATTTCGACATTCACGGGGCGAACCCTGCCGTCGGAGGCGACAACCCACACGCGCCGCGCGGACGTTTCGGCGTTGACGTCCACGCCGTCGGCAATTTGATCCGCCGATGGCTTCCAGCGCAGCGCCGCATTGGGGACGCTGAGCGCGTTCCTTTCGCGCTTGACCTCGAAGAAGAGGTTTGCCGTCAGGTACGGCAGAAGGCGTCCGTCGGAATTGTCCGCAACAACCTCCACAACGTATGTTACTACGTTTTGCGACATCGTGGCGTTGAGACGAACCTTCCCCACCTTGCCTTCAAATTTCTCTTTCGGAAGGGCGTCAACCGTAAAGGAAACGTGCTGCCCAGCCTTTATGTTGGCTATGTCCGCCTCGTTGACGGAAGCCCAAACTTCCATTTTTTTGAGGTCCTTTGCAAGGAGGAAAAGGCTGCTGGCGTTCATGCTCGAAACGACCGTCTGCCCCACATTGACCTCGCGCGAAATTATCACGCCGTCTACGGGCGCTTTGATTACGCAGTATTCAAGATTGCGCTGCGCGGTTGCAAGCGACGCCTCCGAATAGGAAATGGAGGCCTCTGCGGAAAGGATTTTAGCCTTTGCCGAAGCCACTTCCGCCGCCGCCTGCTCCCAAGCCGAGAGGTAGTTGTCGTAGGAGGCTTGCGATAGCGCTTCCGAAACGCCGAGGGATTCCGCGCGCTTCCAGTCGCGCGCAGCCTTGCGCTCGGAGGCTTCGCGCACGAGAAGCGTTGCCTTTGCCTGCGCAAGCTCGGCTTTCGCCTGCTGGAGGTTCGCCTTCGCCTGCCGGAGGTTGGTCTGGGGAATTTTGTCGTCGATGAGCGCCATGATGTCGCCCTCTTTGACTATCGATCCGAAGTCAATTTCCCTGCCGTCTCGCCCCTTGCCGAACGAGACAATTTCACCGGAGACGCGCGCGCCCACGTCAACCAAGTCTTCGGGCTCTACCGTTCCAGTGGCCTCTATGTTGCGGACGACATCGCCGCGGGAAACCGCCGCCGTCTTGAACGATACCGGCTCGGCGGCGTTGTTGCCGAAATAAAAATATCCCCCCGCCGCCGCGACCGCGGCAAGCGCCAAAATTATTGCAAGTTTTTTCATATAAATAGTTCCGATAAAATGTGCCGAGTGTTAAACGCGCGCGCCGCGCAAAAAGTTTCCGTTTTTTTGCCGAAATAAAAAATTCATTTCAAGGAGCCCCGCATGACAAACCGTGGAACGAAAACGTCGACGACGCGTTCGGCGTTTCTGTCGGCTATGCGGCGGAGGGCAAGCATTGCGCCGCGCCTGCCCATTTCTTCGGCGGCGGTTCTCACGGTACAGAGCTTGGGCGAGACCATCTCTGCAAGCGGGGTGTCGTCAAAGCCGACAAAGCCCATGTCTTCGGGGACGCGCAGCCCCGCGTCTTTGGCGGCGGTCAAAAGCTCGGCGGCAAGCCTGTCGTTGGAGGCAACCACCACCTCGGGACGGCGGGCGGATTCGAGCATTTTTTCAAATTCGGCAACGGCGCCGCCGACGCCGAAGAAATTTCTGCAAACGCGGCATTTCGATTTGTCGAAGCCGAATTTTTCCACGCCCGAAAGAAAGCCGTTTACGCGCATATCCGTGTTGTAGTCGGGAACTCCGAATCCGTAAAAGTCGGCGCTTTTGTGCCCGCGCTTTGCTATTTCGCACATTACATTTTCCACCGCCGCCCGACCGTCGGTAATGACGCAGTCGCAGGATTCGTCGTAGGTGTCGAGCATTACAACGGGATAGCCGCTTTCGGCAAAAATTTTCAGAGACTCCTTCGGAAACCCGCCCAAAACGACCATTGCGTCTGCCTTCCCCTTTGCAAGAAACGGCGGAAGCTCTCCGCGGCCGACCATTGTATCGGTATATTCCGAAAGTATGATTTCGTAGTTGTTTTCGGCAAACGTGCGCTCGAGCGCGCCCATCATATTCAGGTAGAATTCGTGCCTGAATATGTCGGCGTTGGGGCGGTAAAACGTGATTCCCACTGTTTCCGAACGCCCGAGCCGCAGGTTTCTGCCTATGGCGTTGCGCGTGTAGTTGTTGGCTTTTACTATCTCGAGAACCTTTTTCTTGGTGCTTTCGCTAAAGGCGCCCTTGTCGTTTAGAATGTTTGAAACAGTGGCGGTGGAACACTCCGCCAACTTGGCTATGGTTTTTATGGATACCCTCATTTTTTCTCCCTCGAAATTATAAAACCGCCCGCTATTGCCGTAAACGGCGCAACAAGCACAAGCCCGAAACTGCCTATTATTGTCTTGACCAGTTCCGACGCCACGTACGGGTTGCTCACAAAATCAAGCGGCGAGACGCCCTCGGCGGTAAACGCCATTATCAAAGTCAAAAATCCTCCCGAATAGGCAAGCAGAAGCGTGGTTGTCATTGTGCCTACAACGCTTCTGCCGATGCGCCACCCCGAGCGCGCGAGCTCCGGCGCCGAAATTTCGGGATTGTGGAATTTTATTTCGTGCTGGCCCGCGGCAACGTCCATTGCCAAATCCATAACCGCGCCCGAAGACGAAAGAAAAATTCCGCCGACGAACAAGTCGGAAAGTTTCAAATATTCGTGTCCCGAATACAAAAGCGCCTGCGAAAACGGCATAACCGCGCCGTTGATGTGGAAGAGTTTTGTAAAGAAAACCGCCATCAGACAGCTTGCTCCGACACCCAGCATTGCGCCCGCGAACGCTGTCAACGCCTTGCGCGAAAAACCCGCAACCAAAAATATTATAGCAAAGGTGAGAATGCCCACCGAAACGAAACACACCGCCACTGCGTTCGCCCCCGAAAGGCATATCGGCACTACAATCTTCCAAATAAAAAGCGCCGAAAAAACGAAGCTAAGCAGCGCCTTCAGCCCCGTCCAGCCCGCAAACGCCGCAAGCAAAACCGCGAAAAGCCCCAAGAGCAAAAGCGCCAAATTGCCCCTGTGAAAATCCTGCGCGTTGAGGACGGTCTTGGCGGCGTCGGCGTCTTTGGGAACGGCTACAATAATTACATCGCCGACGCAAAATTCCTTGTCCAAATCCATCTGGGCGCGGAGGTTGTTTTCGGCGTTGAAAACAAGCCCTTTCTTTTCGCCCGAAAGAATCTCGACGGAAAGCGACTGCGAGCCCTGATAGAGAAGCCCCAGCCGCTGCATCGGCGAATTGTCCACAGACAGAACCCGCGCCCTCTCCTTCGACGCCCCGACAGCCGCAGGCGCATTGCCGACAAAGACAAGCACGAGCGAGAGCGCCGCAAAAACCGCAACGCCCGCAATGTCGGCGAATTTGGAGGCGCTCAAACGCATTTACTGTTGAAGGATTTTCTTCAGTTTTTTTGCGATGTCGCAGTTGTCAATCATGCCCGAAAACATTTCGGCGTTGACGCCCTGCGCGGT
>DAVZIV010000079.1:0-6417 GCA_052273125.1 Candidatus Merdousia sp.
GGCGGGAGGGAGTCGAGCGGGATTTTGTGCCAAGTGTCGAGCGGCTACAAGCTCGTCAAAGGTCATACGGCTGGGCTTTTTGACGGCGCGGTTGGAGTCGCCAATGATTTTGGAAAGCGGCAGGCGGATTTCGGAAGACTTGAATTTGCCCGAACGCAGGGGCTTGTTGAGAATTTCGGGATCGGCGGCATCGGAATATTCGGCGGCGGCGGAATCGAGTTTCATAACGATGTCGTCCTTTTCGGCGTCGAAAGATGCCCTCGCCTTGTCCGCCCTGACAGACACGCGGACTTTTCCGGCGGAGTCAAGCTCCCAAATTCTAAAGCCCAAAAGCTCGTTTTGCGAAGAGCCCACCTTGTCGGCAAAAATCACATATCCCGGGAAATCCTTTACAAAGCGCCCCGCCTTTATGAACTGCATCGGGTTCTGCCTGATTACGTTGCGTATTGCGTTTTTGTATGCGTAGTCGGCGGCGGGCGCATAGTAGAAATTGATAAAAAACGACATCACGCACGCAATTATCGAAAGCAGAAAAACGGGAGCTGTCATAGCATAGACTGAATGCCCGCACGCCTTCATAGCCGTAATTTCGCTCTGTGCCGACATTCGCCCGAAGACAAGCAAAATGCCCGTGAGCATACCCATCGGCAGCGAGTACGGAATTACCCCCGGGATAATCAGGGCTACGACTTTCAGAAAAAAGCCGAAACTCATTCTGCCCGATAGCAAGTCGCCCAAGACTTCCTTGAAGACGTTGCCCAAAACCAGAACGAAGACAAAAAGCGCCACGGTCATAAACGCCGCGGAGGCTATCTGCCAGAAAATGTATTTGTCGAGTTTGCCCATTGACCTTTGAAATTAAGCACCACAATGCACGCCCAAGGCAACACAAAAATATTGCAAAGTTTAAAAAAGAAACAAAAATCGTGCGCTATAACTTTTTTAAAAGGGGAGATTTGCCCCCGACAAAAACGACATATAATGAAAAAGACATCAGCCACAAAGAAGACCGCAAACAAAGCGGAAATTGTTTTCGACAACTCGGTTGAAGGAATGAGGAACTCGATTTTGTTCCACCTTGAAACATCGCTCGCCCGCGAGAGGGAAAGCGCATCGCCAAGAGACTGGTGGGTGGCAACGGCATACGCAATCCGCGACCGCGTAATGATTGACCTCATAGAGACGTCGAAGCGCCAGCGCAACGACGACGCCCGCAGAATCTACTATATGTCGCTCGAATACCTCGTAGGCAGAATAACCGACGACTGCCTTGTAAACATAGGGATGCTCGAAACCACGAAAAAGGCGCTCGCCGAACTCGGACAGAATTACGACGACGTAGTCAACGCCGAAGTCGATATGGGCTTGGGCAACGGCGGTCTGGGCAGACTTGCCGCGTGCTTCCAGGACTCGCTGGCGACACTCGACTACCCCGCAATAGGCTACGGAATCAGATACGAATTCGGCCTGTTCACGCAGAGCTTTGAAAACGGCAAGCAGGTGGAGTCGCCCGACAACTGGCTTAAATACGGCTCGCCGTGGGAAATCGTGCGCCCCGAATACACAGCGCGCGTAAAAATAGGCGGCTACGTGGAAAATTCAATGAACGACAAGGGCGATTGGGTTCTTGTGTGGAAAAACCAGTCGGAATTTTTGGGCGTTCCGTGGGACATTCCCGTTGTAGGCTACGGCGCGAGAACCGTGAACTTCCTGCGCCTTTGGGAATCGAGGGCGTCGAACGAATTCGACCTCAACGCATTCAACGAGGGCGGCTACGCGCAGGCAGTCCACGAAAAGGCGATGAGCGAAACAATCTCGAAAGTTCTATACCCCAACGACAAGACCGAAAACGGCAAACTGCTGCGCCTTGTACAACAGTACTTCTTTGTGTCGTGTTCTCTGCAGAACATAATAGCGCGCTACTTGACAAGCCACAAGGACTGGTCGCAGTTTACGGACAAAGTGGTAATACAGCTCAACGACACGCACCCCGCAATAGCAGTGCCCGAACTTATGCGCCTGCTGATGGACGAACACCACATGCATTGGGATGCCGCTTGGAACATCTGTACAAGGGTCTTCGCCTACACGAACCACACGCTGCTACCCGAAGCGCTTGAAAAGTGGTCGATTGTATTCTTTGAAAAGCTTCTGCCGCGCCATCTGCAAATCATATACGAAATCAATTCGCGCTGGCTCAAAGAGGTCGCGCAGAAGTTCCCGAACAACCCGCAAAAGCAGGAGGCGCTCTCCATAATTGAAGAGTCTTCGCCGAAAATGGTGAGAATGGCGTATCTGGCGGTCGTGGGCTCTTTCAGCGTCAACGGCGTCGCGGAGCTGCACACGGAACTGCTCAAGGCGAGCGTCCTCAAGGACTTCTACGAGATGTCGCCCGAAAAATTCAACAACAAGACAAACGGCGTAACGCCGCGCAGATGGCTGAAAGTCTGCAACCCCGATTTGTCAAAGCTCATAGACTCCAAAATAGACGACGGCTGGGTTACGGATTTGGACAAGCTCAAGGGTCTTGAAAAATTCGCCGACGACGCAAATTTCCAGAGGGAATTTATGGAGGTCAAGCTTGAAAACAAGCGCAAGATGGCCGAAATAATCCGCCGCGAATGCGGAATAGAAGTCAACCCCGAGGCAATGTTCGACGTCCAGATAAAGAGACTTCACGAATACAAGCGCCAGCACCTCAAGCTGCTGCACATTCTCACCCTCTACAAACAGCTTCTGCACAACCCCGATATGGACATTCCCCAGCGGGTGTTCATCTTCGGCGCAAAGGCGGCTCCGGGGTACGACATCGCAAAGAACATAATCTACGCCATCAACAAAGTCGGCGATAAAATCAACGCCGACAGGCGCATTAAAGACAAGCTCAAGGTTGTGTTCATTCCCAACTACAAAGTTACCTCGGCAATGAGCATAATTCCCTCCGCCGACCTCTCGGAACAGATTTCCACCGCGGGCAAGGAGGCTTCCGGAACAAGCAACATGAAGCTTGCCCTCAACGGCGCAATAACAATGGGCACTCTCGACGGCGCAAACGTGGAAATCAAGGAAGCCGTCGGCGACGACAATATCTTCATCTTCGGTATGACAGTTGAAGAAGTTCAAGAATTGCGCGCCCGCGGCTACAACCCGTGGGACTTCTACGCCCACAACCGCAACCTCAAAGAGGTTCTCGACTGGCTGGTTTCCGACTACTTTGCCCCCAACGGCGACACGAACGCCTTTATGCCGCTTAGAAAATCGGTTCTCGACTGGGGGGACCCGTTTATGGTCTGCGCCGACTATCAGGCGTATTGCGACGCTCAGGAAAAAGTGGACGAAGCCTTCAGCGACAAAAAGCGCTGGGCGAAAATGGCAATACTCAACACCGCGCGCATAGGAAGGTTCTCCTCCGACCGCACAATAAGGGAATACGCCGAAGAAATTTGGCATCTTGAACGCGTTTAGTAAAAGCCGGCGGTAAAAATTCAAGCGCCCCGAGCGGAAAAGTTCGGGGCGTTTTTTCTTGTGAACGGAAAGAAAAAACTTCCGCCCTACAAAGCCGCTCTACAAAATCAAAACCGCCCCAGCGCACATGAGCGCCGAACCGAAGAGCTTTCTTGCAATGTTTTTTTCGCCGAAAAACAACATTCCCAAAATTACGCTTAAAACTCCCGAAAGCTGGAAGAGCGCAAGCGCGTAGCCTACCTGCATAGACGCAAAAACCCGGTTAGTTGAAAGCTGCATTAGCGAAACGCAGACGCCCGCGGCAAGCAGCATTTTTAAGTTCGACGCGGAAAATGCGCTCCCAAAGCCGCGCCCCCGCAGGAAGAACAACAAAAACGGCGCGGAAAACAGCATTCCAGCGCCCGCCCACGCCGCGAAGCCGAATTCCGCAGAGCTTGCGTTTATCACTTTTTTTATAAATACGGACTCAAGCGCGGAAAAAACAAGCGCCAAAATTCTGTACAAAACGGCTCTGCCATCCGCCGCCGAAAACTTGAATCCCCCGCCAAAACCCATCACAAAATAGCTGCCGACAACCATCACCGTCACGCCGCAAAAACCGACAATATCGGGACATTCGCCCAAGACGAAAAACGCGAACAGCATTCCGAATACAGCCTTGTACGAGTTTATGGGCCCGAGCACCGACAATTCGCCGTATTCGAGCGCCTTTATTAAAAAGAAATTGCCCGTAGCCCCGAGAACCCCAACGCACAGGCACGCCTTAAGCGTTTCGGCGGCAAAACTGCAACTTGCGCCGTAAAGCCAGACAGTTATGCACCCCACACAAAACGCAACGGCATACGAACCCAAATTTACAAATGACGCCAAAACGCCCGCCGCCGTTAGCTTTTTCTCGAACACGTTTGCAAGCGGGTTTGAAACTATGCGCAACAACAATGCAACAAGCGCCATAACGAAAGTCTGTCGGGATTTGACGTGTGTGTGGTGGAGGGGGGGGGGCGTAATTATCTAAACGAATGCGCCGCCGCTAAAAAAACTCCGCGGGAGGGCAAAAAAAATGACCCGCCAAACGGCAGGCCATAGGCGCCATAGGCAAATGAAACCCGATTAGAACTCGGGTTTGCAAATTATGGAGTCGCCCGCGGAAACCACGAAGTTTTCGCCCTCCGACCACTGGGAGTCGTTGACGAGAAGCTTGAACATGATGTCTCCCTTGGGGACGTACTGTTCCCAGAGCCATTCGTCGTCGCTGACGCACTGCATTGCGACGCCCTTTTCCCAATTCAATTCGGCTCCCTCGCCCCTGATGAAAAGGGAGTTGCCCCAGCCAACGTTTACCTTTGCAATTATGCGGGTAATCTTCTTTGACTGGGTCTTTTTAACTGCCGTCTTTTTTGCAGCGGCGCGTTTTGCCGCGGGTTTAACGTCGGCCTTTTTTTCGGCCGCCGTTTCTTTGGATTGTCTTTTTACTCTGCAAGCCATAATCTTTTCCTTTCGTAAGTTTGGATTTTATGCCGAGAATGGAATTTCTGTTTGCGGTAAATTATCTGAGTTTGGCGTTTGCCGATACGTCTTCGAGAACCGTCTCGAACGTCATTGCCGACATTCCCTTTGCGTAGTTCGTTCGGACTTTGACCAACTCTTCGGGGTTTGCCTTCGGTTTTTCAAACGAAACCAAATTTACAATGTAGCCGGCATCGCCGAGGAACTGCATTTTGGAGACGCCGCCGACTTTCATCTTGGGCAATTCGGCGGAAACTACCGGATAGGCAGCCTTGACCGAATCGGGAGCTTCAAAAGCGTCGCGCATGGTGAACTTTTTGACGGATTCAAACGAGATTTTCTGCGCCTTTGCAATTTCGGCAAAAGTCTTGCCAGCCTTGATGCCGTCGGCAAAGGCGGCGTCAAGCTTCGTGCCGTATTCGGCAAAGAGCCTGCGTTTTTCGGAGGCCTTGAACGCCTTTTCAACTTCGGCTTTCACATCGGAGAGCTTGGGCTGGTATGCGGGCAGCTGCTGCGCCAGGAAGACAATGTAGACACCCTCCTGAGTGTGGATGGGGTCGGTATAGAAATTCTGCTCGTCGAGCTTGAAACCCGCCGCCGCCACGTTCCGGGGCAGCGATGTGTCAAGCGTTGCGTCTGTCGTGCGCATTTCTCTGGATTTCTTCAGAGCAACCTTTTCGTCGGCGAGCAGTTTTTTAAGCTCCGCCGAATTCATCTTTGCACGCGAATTGTAGACTTTCAGAGCCAGAGCTTCCGCCTTCGAGCCTGCGCCGCGCATTGCCGCGTCGGAAAGGACGTCCGCCAAGACTTTGGCGCGGGCTTCGTTAAAGGAAAGCTGCTTGGAGTCTTTGTCGAGGTACTTTGATTTGTTTGCCTCGTATGCGGATTTGAGTTCGGCTTCCGAAGGAGTCTTGACTGCGGCGAAATCCTTGAGGGGGAAGAAAGCGGTTTCAACAACTATGCCCTCGCCCACTTTGAATGCGGCGGCGCGCTCGGCGTAGAATTTTTCGAGAGACTTGTCCGAAACCGAAATCTGCGGCTTGAAAGAGTCGTAGGGGATTTTCGCAAGGTTGAAATTCCACGCCCCGTAATAATTGTCGTAGCTCTTGGAGACTTCGTCGGCGAAGAAATAACCGGGGCCTGCAATGAGAGATTCAACTTTGGCAAGCATTGCGTTTTCGGAAAGAATCTGCGTGAGAGCCTCTTCGCTCATTCTGCCCGAGGCAACGCGCACGTCAACGAAGTTCTTCCAGAGTGCGGAGTCGAACTTGCCGTCTTTGCCCGCAAACACGGGGGCGGAGTGAATGTACGCCAAAAGCTCCTGCTGGCTGACGCCGCGAATGCCGAGCTTTCCGGCGACGTGGCGCAGATACGCCTGCTTGAGAACAAAGCTGTCGGAAACCTGAACGCCGTTTAGCAGGGCGTCGTAGACGGCGAACGTTCCCA
>DAVZIV010000080.1:0-6394 GCA_052273125.1 Candidatus Merdousia sp.
ATGGCGACGTCGGGATTTATTGCCCGCCACGCCGCGGCGTTGAACGGGGCAAAGTCTATCGGGAAGACCGCCGAGGCGAAACAGTCCGCGGAGTATTTGCCCCTGAGCAGGGCATATCCCGTGCTCGTGGTTGTAGTGACGACAACTTCCCAGCCGAACCCGCCGAGCTTTTTTACCAGAGGCATTACGGCGTTTACCTCGCCCACGCTCACAGCCTGAATCCACGCGCGTTTTGCCTTTTTCGGGGGCAGGGCGGGCATCAGTCCGAAGCGGTGCGAAAAGTCTTTTGCGTAGCCGCCGCGCCGAATCATACGCAGCGCGTAATATGGAAACATTACGGCGAAAGCAGGCAGAAACAAAAGTCTGTAAAGCCAAATCATACTACTTTTTGAAGACAATGGCGGTGTTAGCCCCGCCGAATCCGCTGCTTAGCGACACGCAGACCTCGGGGGCTTTATCGAGAGTCTTGGTGATGATGTTCAGCCCCTGCGCCTCTTCGTCAAGCTCTGTTATGTGCGCCGAGCCCGGGGTGAAGCCCTCGCGCATTGCCATTGCGCAGAAAGCCGCCTCCATCACGCCCGCAAGCGATAGTCCGTGCCCCGTGATTGCCTTCGTGCTGCTTATTGCCGCCTTTGCGTTTTCTCCGAAGACGCGCTTGATTGCCTTTAGTTCTGCGCGGTCGCCGATGGGGGTGGAAGTTGCGTGGGCGTTGATGTATTGGACTTCGTCGGGCGACACGCCCGCGTCGGCGAGAGACTTGGTTGCGGCGTTGAAAACGCCGTCGCCATCGGGCTGCGGAATTGCCACGTTGTAGCCGTCGCTTGCCTGCGACCAGCCCGCGACTTTCGCGTAGATTTTCGCGCCGCGCTCAATGGCGGTCTGCTCTTCTTCGAGAACCATTACAACGCCGCCGCCGCAGCCGACAAAGCCGTTGCGGTTCTTGTCGAACGGGCGCGACGCCGTTTCGGGGTCGGGGTTGGTGCTGAGCGCCCTCATTCCCGCGAACGGCAGCAGAGTGCGGTAGTCGCCGTCCTCGCCGCCGACGACAAACATTCTCTTCTGGCGTCCGTATCTGATTTCGTCCGCCGCGAATCCGAGCGCGTGCGAGCTGCTCGCGCAGGCCGAGACAAAGCCGCAGCCCGCGCCCCTTATTTTGAACGCCGAAACCAAATTGAAGGAGAGCGTGCCCGCTATCGAGCAGACAATGCCGAAGGGGTTTGCCCTTGCAACCGAGCTTGCGTCGAGGCGCTGCATGTGGTGGTAGAGCATTGTCGTAGAGCCCGCCGAGGCGGTGTACATGCCCGTGTCGGTGTTGGAAATTTGCTCTTCGGTGAGACCCGCGTCGGCTATGGCCTGCTTCATCGCGCAGTAGGCGTAGAGGCAGTGGGGCGCCATTGCGCGCAGAACGTCGCGGCGAACCCTGTACTGGGGCGGATAAATCCAGTCTTCCTGATCGGTGCTCGATACGTCGAAGTCCTTGACCGTTCCCGCGCACTTCACGGGGATTGCGTCGTTTTCAAACGGCGGATAGACGGCTATGCCGTTGCGCAGATTTACAAGGGAATCTTTTACGCTTGCGTAGTCGTTGCCGATGCTTGTGATGAAGCCCAGTCCTGTAATTGCAACGTTTTTCATATTATTTCAAATAGTCGAAAGTTAAAGTTATTGATTCTGCGGAGGCGGCCTTTTGCCCGTTGACGGTCATCGAGCCCGAGAATCTTGCCACGGGGTGGCGCAGCCTGAGGACTTTCGCCCTGCACTCGAAAACGTCGCCGGGGCGGCAGATGCGCTGGCAGCGGCAGCCGTCGGCGGAGATGAAAAATATTTTGGAGGCGTCCACCGCGCCGCCGATTTCGGGGTCGGAGCTTTTGAGCAGATAGAGCACGCCCATCTGTCCGAGCGCCTCGAGCATAAGCGTTCCGGGGAAAACGGGGTTGTTTTTGAAATGCCCCCTGAAGAAAACTTCGTCGTCTCTGACTTTGTATTCCGCGGTCATTGCGCCGTTTTCAATCTTCGCTTCGTCGATGAAAAGGAATGGCGGTTGCTGCGGCATTGCCGCCAGAATTTCTTCTTTGCTTACTGTTTTTTCCATAAATTTTACCGTATGTTATAGTCTGCCGTTGCGCTTTGCCGCAAAGAGCATTTGCTGGGCGAACCCCGCGTTGTTCGGGAATTTTTGCGCGGCGAAAGTCCTGATTTTTTTCGGGTCGTTTTCCACCGGGTAGAGCTCGCACACCGCCTTGCGAATCCAAGTGTCTACGGGGAACGCCTCGAAGCGGGCGCAGCCGAAAAGCAGAATGCAGTCGGCGATTTTGTCGCCTATTCCCGAGAGGGAAGTCAGGTAGTTTTTCGCCTCGGCGTACGGCATTTCGCGCAGGGCGGCGGTGTCGAATTTGTCCGCGGCAATTTTGCGCGCGGTTTTTGAAAGGTAGTCCGCCCTGAAGCCCAGCCCGCATTTTCGGATTTCTGCTGGGTCGGCGTCGGCAAGGCGCTCGATTGTCGGCAGGGCGAAAAAGCCGTAGCAGATTTTTTCGCCGAATTTTTCCGAGAGGTTTTGCACGCACTTTTTTATCTGCGGAATGCGCTTGCTCGAAGAGCATATGAAGCCGACGATGGTTTCGTCCACGTTCTGGCGCAGTATGCGCAGCGTCGGATACGCGCGGAGGGCTTTTTGCATTTTTTCGTCGGACAAGGCTTCGAGGTCGAGCCTTATTTTTGCGTAGTCGGTTCGGGCGTCGAAATAGTCGGCGAGTTTTTGCGCGCACTGCGCGGCGTCGAGATTTTGCGCAAACGCGGCTTCGGGAACGCCGTTTTCCCCGAGGCGGATTTTCGCGGCGACGTTTGCAAATACGCCCTTGAATTCGCCGGCATTTTGCGTCGCGCGCCAGCTAAACGCCTGACCGCCGTCGACGGTTTCGCACCAGTCAGACGCCGTGAAGCGCATATCGGCAAACGGGGCGAAATTGCCCCATTTCAATGTTTCGGGGGCTGGCATTTGCTATTTTTTATCCTGCACGCTCTTCATATCCCACAGCCACGACTGTTTTTGGGTTATGGGCTTGCCGTCGGGGGCAAATATTTCTATTTTCCATGCAAGTATTTTGTCGTTTACCGCGCCGGCGTCTTTGCCCGTGATTCCCAGCGCGAGCTCGCGCAGCAGGCTGCTGTCTTCGGGAATTTTGAAAGCGAAGGAGCGCACGCCCTCCTTTTGCGAAATGTGCAGCTGGAGCTTTACGGTTGAGCCTTTCTGAATGTTCATTTCGTACGTCTCGAACATTATGAAGAAGTACCAGCCGCTTCTGTTTTTCGGGTCGGTGTAGAGGAAAAGCCTGCCGTGCCCGAAAGGCTTGCCCGTGAGCACTTCCCAGATTGAGCGCGTTTGGTCGGCGTCGAAATGCCGCACGTTGAAGTCGGAAACGCGGGTGTCGTTTTCGGGGTTTGAAATCGAGTTTCTGTAGGAGCTTTCCCGCTGCTGTTCCTTCGTCTCTTCGCCCGCGCAGGAGGCCAAAAACGCGGCAAGGGCGAGCGCCGCAAAAATTTTCAGTAAATTCATATTGGTGCGATATACTGGAGAGTATGTGCAAATCGTCAAGCAACTTTATCTTCGGCGCGAATGTTCAAAAACTGGGCGCGCTTTTGATGTAAAACGTTTTGCCATCGGCTGCGCGCGCGTCTTTGCAAAAAAAGGTTGAATAAAATCGGTAATGTAATTGCATGGCAGTATGAAAAATTTCAGAGGATTGACGGTTGTCTGTGCGCTTGTTGCGTCGGCTTGTGTTTTTTGTTCGTGCGCCCCGAAGGGCTCCAAGCCCGTGGTGCGCATAGGGCATTTCCCGAACATATCGCACGCGCAGGCGCTCGTGGCGCACAACCTTTCCAGACAGGGCAAGGGCTGGTTTGAAGCCCGCGTGGGCGGCGATGTAAAAATAGAGTGGGCGCTTTTCAACGCTGGCCCCAGCGCGATGGAATCGCTGCTTTCGGGCGCCGTCGATATTACTTATGTTGGTCCGAGTCCCGCAATCAACGCCTTTGCGCGCACGGGCGGCGACGATGTCCGCATTGTGGCGGGCTCTGCCGACGGCGGCGCGTCTTTGGTTGTAGATCCAAAGAAGAACTTGACAAAGCCCGCCGATTTTAAGGGCAGGCGCATTGGCACGCCGCAGCTCGGCAACACGCAGGACGTAGCCTGCCGCGCGTGGCTTGCCGAAAACGGCATAAAAACAACGCTCACCGGCGGCGACGCGTTTGTAATTGCAACACCCAATCCCGAGCAGCTGCAGCTTTTCAGGCGCGGCGCGCTCGACGCCGTTTGGACTGTCGAGCCGTGGGTAACGCGCCTTGTCGAAGAGGCGGGCGGCAAAATATACCTTCAGCAAAACGACACCGTAACTACGGTGCTTGTGGCGGGAATGTCCATAATCAACGAGCGCCCCGAGCTTCTCAAAAAGATTGTAGCCGCGCACATAGAATTGACGGACTGGATTAACAAGAATCCGCGCGAGGCGCAAAAGCTTGTCCACGACGAATTGCAGGCGCTCACCGGCGGAAAAATTCCGATGTCGCTTGTCGAAAAGTCGTGGCCGCGTCTGATTTTTACTTCAGCCATGAACCCGAAGGGTCTTCAGGATTTTGTCGACGGCGCGCACAAGTGCAATCTGCTCAAGAACAGGGTTGATGTCAAAGAATTGTTTTACAAGGCAAATGAGTCTAAATAAAGAACTTGAAAATATCACCGCCAAGCTTTGGGTAAAAAATGTATCCAAAACTTTCCATTCGGCGCAGGGCGAAGTTCAGGCGCTAAACGATGTCAGCTTGCGCGTGGACGAGGGCGAATTTGTCTGTCTGGTGGGGCCAAGCGGCTGCGGAAAATCGACGCTGCTGAACCTCATTGCAGGTCTCGACACTCCCGACAAGGGCGAGATTCTCGTGGACAGCGACCCCGTAAAAGGCCCCGGGCGCGACCGCATGGTTATGTTTCAGGAGCATGCGCTCTTTCCGTGGCTCAACGTTATGGACAACGTGCTTTTCGGTTTGAAGCTCAAGCCCAATCTTACCGACCCCGAGCGCAGGGAGGTTGCAAAATTCTATCTGCATTTGGTCGGGCTCGACAATTTTGCAAAGGCGTCGGTTCACGAGCTTTCCGGCGGAATGCGCCAACGCGTGGCTCTTGCTCGATCGCTTGCGCCGAACCCCAGAGTGTTGCTTATGGACGAAACTTTCGGCGCTCTCGATGCTCTCACTCGCGAACAGCTCTACGGCGAAATTCAGCAGATTTGGCAGAAGCGCAAGAAGACCATCATATTTGTAACCCACAATATAAGGGAGGCTGTCTGCTTGGGCGATCGCGTAATTCTCTTCACTCCGCATCCCGGGAAAATAGCCCAGATTTTCGACATAGACTTGCCGCGTCTGCGCGACATTAACGACCCCGCGCTTACTTCCTATGCGCTGGAAATCACTTCTGCGCTGAAGCATCACATTGGGGAGGTCGCCGAATGAAAAACGAAGAACTAAAAAGAATTTTATTCTCAATTCTTATATTCGCGGGCATTTTGTTGCTTTGGGAATATTTTGTGGGCTATCTCGGTTTTCTCAAGCACAGCCTGCCTGCGCCTACGAGCGTCGCCGCGTATTTGTGGAATTCCACTGTTGATATGACGCTTCCAAGTGCCGTATTGGTAACACTCAAGCGTCTGTTGGTCGGCTACTTCATAGGTCTTATTCTCGGCGTACCGCTTGGAATGCTGTGTGCAAGGTTCAAAATCTTCAACGACACTCTCGGCGTTCTCGCCCTCGGGTTGCAGGCGCTGCCGAGCGTCTGCTGGGTTCCCCTGGCCATAATCTGGTTCGGGCAGAGCGAAGCGGCCATGCTTTTTGTGGTCGTAATGGGCACTATTTGGTCTATGATTTTGGCGACAATTCACGGCGTCAGAAGCATTCCGCCCATTTACCTGCGCGCGGCAAGCACCATGGGCTCCAAGGGGTTGCATGCTTGGATTCACGTTGTTTTGCCTGCGTCGTTCCCCAGCGTTTTAAGCGGAATGAAGCAGGGCTGGGCGTTTGCGTGGCGCTCGCTTATGGCTGCCGAAATTTATGTAACAATTCTCACGGGCTTCGGCTTGGGGCAGTTGTTGCACTACGGTCGCGAACTGCTTGATATGAATCAGGTCATCGGCGTGATGTTTACCGTGATTTTGATTGGTCTGGTTGTCGACAAGGCAATATTCTCCCCGCTGGAGGCGGCGTTGCGCCGCAAGTGGGGCATCGAATAAAAAAAACGCGCGATGGCGCGTAATGGTTGGCGACGAGTTTTTATTTAAATGTCAAGAGGGCAACAATAGTTGCCCTCTTTTCATTTATAAAACTCGCCAACCATTACGCTCTCGGGCATTAT
>DAVZIV010000081.1:0-6257 GCA_052273125.1 Candidatus Merdousia sp.
AAACGGGTCGGGCGTGCGGCGCTCGGCGGCGGCGGATTTCCAAGAGAAATCGTTGAAGCCCGCAGAAGTCCAATCGCCGAACTCGAGGCGCGAGTCGTACTTTTCGCCGTTGTAGATGTCGGCGGCAATGCGCGCGCCGTAGGAGAATTTCCAGGAGGCGTCGCTGACGAAAGTCTCCGTCGTGCCGTCGGCGTAGACTACTTCGATTTGAAGCATAAAGTCGGGTTTGTAGCGCGCCAACGGCGGATTGCCCGCGCGGACGACATAACACCACGCCTGAGTTCCGCAATACCAGCCGTCGGCAAGCTCTACGCCCACGGCGTTTGCGCCCTTTTTGAGGTTTGCGGTGATGTCGTAGGTGTTGGAGGGCACGCGCTTTGTGTATTCAGTCCAGCCCGTGCTCCAATAGTCGTCGCCTATTCTCGAGCCGTTTACGTGCGCCTTTGCAATGCCCCTGCATGTAAAATACAGACGCGCCTTTTTAACGTCCTTTTTGAGGTTTATCTCCTTGCGGAAATACGACGGCGGCACGTTGCGGTACTTGAGCGTCATTTTCTTGCCCATAAAGAGGAATTTTTTGTCGGCGGGAATGGGCTCTTCGGGAGAGGAAAGCCAGAATGCGCGCCAGTCGTCGGTATTGATGCCGGATTCAAACGTGTTGACTGCCGACCACGAGCTTCTGTCGCCGCCGCCGTCCCAGAAGCAGACTTTCCAGTAGAGTTTCGTGCGGGCGGGAACTTCGTTGGGATAGTAAATCTTCACGTTGCGCGAAGACTCAACTTTGCCCGAAGTCCACACTACGGATTCCTCCGACATAGACGGCGAATCGGCAACGACAATCTCGTAGGCGCTCTGGCGCATACCGTCGCCCTCGGGAAGCTGCCACGAAAACGAAAGAGCATCGAGCGAATACCCGAGCGGATTTTCAAAGAATTCGCCGACAGTGAGGTTTTTGGGGGCGGACGGTCCGAAAATTGCCGAAAGCCACGATATTGAAAGCAGCGAAACCGCCAATGCGGGCAGTATTGTAAGTTTTTTCATAACGATAAATTTCGGAAATTTTTAAAAGAATTAGTGTGAGCGCAAATATTCGACGCCCTTTTTCATCGTCGGCGACGGGTTGTCGAAAACGCTTTCGTTTTCAAGCACAAACCAGCCGTCGAAGCCGATTTCGTCGAGAGTTTTCAAAACTTCGGGCAGGTTGAGCACGCCCTCGCCCAGCGGCATATCGCGCTTGGAGTCGAAACCAATGCGGCTGGGATCTTTGAAGTGGAGCATTGCGAGTTTTTTGCCGCCTATGGTTCGATAGCCGCGCACGGCGTCCCTTCCCTCGCGCGCCCAGTGTCCGTTGTCGGCAATGGCATAGGCGTTGTCGATGTCCCTTATGCGAAAGAAGAGGGCCTCGGGGTTGTTGTATTCGTTTTCGCGGTTGTATTTTGCGGTGTGGTGGTGTATGGCGAGTTTCACTCCGTATTCAGAGGCAAGCTTCGCAACGGCTGCAATGTCGCGGAAGTTGCCCTCCCAAGTGAAAATGGGAATGGACATTTCACGGCAGAACGAAAAATAGGCGCGCGCCTCGGCCTCCGACTTGAAGCCGCCGCCTATCCCGTAGCTTGGAATTACCAACCCCGCGTCTTTAAAAAGCTTTTTAACATACGCCTTTTCCTCCGCCGAAAGGTATGGGGAAACCTTTTTACCCAGCGCGCGTATCTTTATTGTGTTCGAAAGCACTACGCCGTCGGCGCCCAACGCCTTAGACTCGGCAACGACGTCTTCAAGAGAGGCACACTTGTGGTAGACGTAGGAGTGGAGCGCTATTTTTCTAAGCGGCTGCACCGCCTGCTCTTGGCACTGCGCTTCCCCGCCCGAATTTGACGAACAACACCCTCCAAGCATCGCCGCGGCAAAAATCGACAGCGCGGCGGCTGAAAATCCGAATATAGATATCTTTTTCATACCCCGTTTATTCTGCCGCATTTAAAAGGCAAGTCAATGCTTTTATACCGCCATAAAAACATTGACGCAACAGAGCCCGAAGCTAACATCGCAAAAAGAAAATATGGATTCGCTTTTAATAAACGGAAAATGCAGACTCGCCGGCGAAGTGTCGGTATCGGGTGCGAAAAACGCGTGCCTGCCGATGTTTGCGGCAACGCTGCTCACCGACCAAAAATGCGTGCTCAAAAACGTGCCCGACCTAAGCGACGTGCGCTTTATGGCGCAAATAATCGGCGAATTGGGCGCCGAAATTTCAAACCCGTCGAAGGGCGTTTGGGAAATCTGCGCAAAGAACATTTCAAACGTGGCTCCGTACGAGCTCGTGCGCAAAATGCGCGCGAGCATCTGTCTGCTCGGCCCGATGTCGGCAAGACTCAAAAAGGCGTCGGTGTCAATGCCGGGGGGGTGCGTCATAGGCGCGCGCCCCGTCGATTTGCACATCAAGGGGATGAGGGCGCTCAACTGCTCCATAGACATAGACCGCGGCTACATAAACGTAGACGCCAGACGAATGAAAGGCTCGACCGTATTTTTGGGCGGCCGCTACGGCAGCACGGTTACGGGAACGGCAAACGTGATAATGGCGGCGACCCGCGCCCAGGGAACTACCGTCGTTGAAAACGCAGCCTGCGAGCCCGAAATTACCGACTTGTGCAAGCTGCTTGTCAAAATGGGCGCAAAAATAGAGGGCGCGGGTTCGCCGACGATAACCGTCGAGGGCGTCGAAACCCTCTCGGGCGCCGAACATTCCGTTCTGCCCGACAGAATAGAGGCCGGAACTTGGCTGATGGCCGCGTTCGCCTCGAAGGGCAAAGTGCTTGTAAAGGGCGCGCAGAAAAAACACCTCGGCGCGCTCATCGACGTGCTCGAAAAGGCGGGCTGCAAAATAGCCGTCAAAAACGCGACCACAATGGAAGTCGACGCCGCCGACGTGCAGATTAAATCCGTCGAGGCCACAACGCTGCCCTACCCCGGGCTGCCGACCGACCTGCAGGCGCAGCTCTGCGCGCTTATGACGCAGGCGGACGGAATTTCCATCATCACCGAACGCATCTATCCCGAGCGCTTTATGCACGTTCCCGAACTCTGCCGAATGGGCGCGGACATCTCGCGCGAGGGGGCAAGCGCCATTATCAAGGGAAATTGCAGGCTCTCGGGCGCGCCGATAATGGCAAGCGACCTGCGTGCGTCGGCGGCGCTCGTGATTGCCGCGCTTGCAGCCGAAGGCGAGACAAAAATCAACAGAATCTACCATCTCGACCGCGGCTACGAAAACATAGACGTAAAACTGGCGGCTCTCGGCGCGGATATTCAGCGCCTGAAAAATTCCGACTAACGGCGGAAATTAAGTATTGAAGTTTTTACGGCTTGGTATTTTATTGGAACCCTCATTCAAAAAAACAAACATATTGATGACAAAAAACAGACCCTATAGCTTCAACCCTACGAACAACAACGCGGGCAGACGCCCCCCGAACAAGGGCGGCAGAAATTTCGGACCGAGAAGGAACGAAAGAATCAGAGCCCCGAGAATCAGAGTCATAGGCCCCGACGGCTCGATGCTGGGCATTATGGCGCCAGCGGAGGCTCTTACCATTGCAAAGCGCGCAGGTCTGGACTTGCTCGAAGTTTCGCCAAACGCGGAACCGCCCGTTTGCAGAATCCTCGACTACGGCAAGTATATGTACGAGGAATCCAAGAAGCAGAAGTCGCACAAGGCAACGCCCGTCAAGGTCAAGGAAATCAAGCTGCGCCCGATGATCGAGCAGAACGACTTTTTCACGAAAATCCGCAATGCCGAAAAATTCCTCTTTCAGGGCAACAAGCTCAAAATCACGCTGATGATGCGCGGCAGGGAAATGGAATTTAAAGACAAGGCATTCGACGCCGTAAAGCGGGCAATAGAAGAGCTCAAACACATGGGGCACGCAGACGCCGAACCCAAGCTCATGGGGCGCAACATTTCCGTCACGCTTTCGCCCGTGGCGCAAAACCTGCGCAAACTTAAATATTCAGGAGAGGCCGACGAAGTTCCCGAAGACGACTCTCGGGAGGACTAATCCCCGTGTTCCGCTTGGGAACAGTCTTGAAAGCCGCAATTGCAATTCTGCTCCTCTGCTGGGCGGAATGTCTTTGCGCGCTGAATATAAACGGCATAGAGTACGTTGGCGTGGGTGATTTCGCGCGAATGGCGGGTATGAAATACAAGACCGTTGTTCGGGCGAAAAAGATGTCCGTTTTCAACGCAAACCAAAGCGTTTCGCTTGAGGTCAACAGCAGGGTTGCCTCCGTCAACGGCGTGCACGTCAATTTGGGACACCCCGTGGCGGTCAAAAAGGCGATGCTTTACGTCTCCAAGCGCGACATCTACAAAAACCTCTACCCCGTGCTCTTCCCCAGAATGCTCAAAAACGCGCGCGAACCGCTGCACATTGTAATCGACGCGGGGCACGGCGGCAAAAGACGAGGGCGCGAAAAACAAAGTGTATTCCGTAAGGGAAAAAAACATAAATTTGGACATCGCCATAAGGCTCGGCGCAATCCTGCGTGCAAAGGGCTATAAAGTTTCGTTTACAAGAACAACCGACAAATTCATAGATTTGGAAATGCGCCCCATTCTTGCAAACAAGCGCAACGCCGACCTCTTCATTTCGGTGCACAGCAATTCGGCGGCAAACAAGTATGTATCGGGCGTTGAAACGTACGCGCTCACGCCCGTGTGGCTGCCGTCAAGCTCGTCGGCAAAGCTGAAAGCCTCTGACGCCACGTCGTATAGGGGCAACAGCGTAGACGGCTGGAGCCAGTATCTGTCATACTGTATTCAGAGGTCGCTGAAAACGCAGACGCGCGCCGACGACAGGGGGGCGCGGCGGGCGCGCTTTGCGGTGCTCAGAACCGCGAATATGCCCGCCTGCCTCGTGGAAGTGGGCTTTCTCTCAAACAACGCCGAATGCCTGAGGCTCGCGTCGCCTGCGTACAGGCAGAAAGTCGCCGCAGCTATTGCAAACGGAATTGCAAACTACGCGCTGGCGGCAAAGGGCGCGGCGGTAAAAAAGCGCAAATAGGCGCAAAAAATTTTTATGCGGACGCGGAAAAATTCCGCACGGGCCGCAAAACAATCTAAAAGACAAACGCAAAATGAAAAACACAATCCGCAATGTTTTGACGGCTTTAATAATTGCGCTGTGCTGCGCGCTTGAGTGCGCGGCGGCGGAAACCGCACAGGCTGCAACCGCCGCCGAAGACGCCCCAAAAGCGCAGGCGGCGGAAGCGAAAAAATCTGCGGGATCTCCTGTTTTAGGCGATGTCGAAAAGATGGACAAAGAGGCGCTCAACAACGCGCGCAACCTCCGCAAAAAACTGGAGGCGTACGTGGAAAATCTGGGCAAAACCTCGCCCAAAACCGTGGAATTTCTCATGGAAAAACATTTCGGAATATCCACAGCCCAATACATTGCCGCGGCGGCGATTTTGCTGCTGACGATTATCGTGGCAAAATACGGACTGAATTTTGCGCTCAAAAAGCTCTCGGCGGTATCGGCAAAGACGCTCGGCGAAAACGCGTTTATGCCGACGCTGCTGGCACAAATACAGCGCCCGCTCAACATAATCGCGGCGGTCTTGGGCGTCTATTTCGCCGCCTCGTTTCTCGTGCACGGCGCATCGAACGTAATTTTGCTTTCGCGCGCGGCGGGCGTGGTTTTCTGGACGGCGGTCTTCTGGTGCGCGGGGATTCTCTCCGACGCTTTCTTTATAAGCGCGTCAAAACGCCTGAAGAAATCGACGGCAACAACGGCAAACCTCCTCGACTTCATCAGGCGCGTCGTAAAATTTTTCATCTACATAATAGCGCTGCTTTCCATTCTCACGAATTTCGGAATCAACGTAAACACAATCATAGCCTCTCTGGGAATCGGCGGTATGGCGCTGGCGTTCGCCTCGCAGGACACCATAGCAAACTTCTTCGGCTCGGTGTCCATAATTCTCGACCGCCCGTTCATCGTCGGCGACTTGGTTAAAACGGGCTCGTGCGAGGGCACGGTGGAGGCAATAGGCTTCCGCTCAACGAGAATCCGCACCGCAGCAAAAACGCTCATTACAATCCCCAATTCGGGGCTTGCAAAGGAGTCGGTGGAAAACCTCTCAAAGCGCCCGTCGAGAAAGGTGGCACAGACAATAGGCATAACGTACTCGGCAACCGCCGACGATATGGAAGCCCTGATGGCGGACCTGCGCTCCAAACTCGTCAAAATAGATGG
>DAVZIV010000082.1:0-6256 GCA_052273125.1 Candidatus Merdousia sp.
AAAATTTTTTCAAAGTCGGAGGCTTCGGAGTTTGAAAGATTGGATTGAATATTTTCATCGGCTTAGAATTGCCAGAGCCTGCGCATAGTCTTTTAAATGCGTGAGCGAAACAGACATTTTTTTTGCGCCCAGCTCCTCCATTCGCGCGCGTGCGGCGCCGCCGAGAACTGCGGCGGGGGCGGCGGTCTGTGCGTCGTTTTCAACCGAGAGCCCCAGCGGCGTTATTCCGTTTGCAAAACCCGTCGAAAGCGCCTTTGCCATAGCCTCCTTTGCGGCAAATCTTGCCGCGAAATGCACGGGGGCGTCGGAGAACTTATTGCAGTAGGCAATTTCGGCGTCGGTGAAGGTGCGCTTGAGGAAAATGTCGCCGTATTCGGCAATCATTCGCGAAATTCGCTCAACGTCTACAATGTCTATTCCGACGCCTACAATGTGCGAATCTGCAAAACTATCTGGCATCGATGAGGGCTTTCATTTCCGAGACCGCCTGCGGGAGTCCGACGGCAATGGCGCGGCAGATTATACTGTGCCCTATGTTTAGCTCGTTGAACGAAGTTTCGCGCAGCAGCGGCACGACGTTCTTGTAGTTTATTCCGTGTCCCGAATTTACGGTCATTCCGATTTCGCGGGCGAAGTCTGCGGCGCGCTTGAGGCGCTCGAGTTCCGCGGCGCGTTTTTTGGGGTCTCCCCACGCGTTTGCGTACGCCCCCGTGTGCAGCTCCACAACGGGCGCGCCTATGTCTTTTGCAGCCGCTATCTGGGCGGTGTCGGGGTCTATGAAAATAGACACTACAACGCCCTTTGCCGAGAGTACAGCAACGGTGTCGGCGGTTTTCTTTGTGTTTGAAAGAACGTCGAGCCCGCCTTCGGTCGTAACTTCAAGCCTGTTTTCGGGCACGAGACACGCGTAGTCGGGAACTATTTCAAGCGCCACCGAGAGCACGTCGGGATTGCACGCCATTTCCATATTGAGCTTTGTGGAAATGCACTTGCGCAGCGTGCGCAAATCGGCGTCGGTCATATGGCGCCTGTCTTCGCGCAGATGGGCGGTTATCGAATCCGCGCCCGCGCTTTCGGCAAGGCGCGACATTTCGGCGATGTCGGGTTCGATTATAATCTGCGGATTGTCGAGGCAGTCCCTGTATCTTGCCTGCCTGAGGGTTGCGCTGTGGTCTATGTTTACGCCTAACTTCGTCATATTTTCTCCTATTGAAATTTTTTCCAGAGAGAGGGCATTATCAACACCAAAACGGCGTAGAATTCAAGGCGCCCCATTATCATGAATATCGACAGCAAAAACTGCGCGGGGTTGCTCAAAATTCCGTAGTTGGAATCGCACCCGACTTCCGCAAGCCCCGGGCCTGTATTGCTGAGCATTGCAAATACCGCCGAAATTGTCCCCGTTGTGCCGAGTTTCGGCTCGAGCAGCGAGAGCACCGTAATGCCGAGCGCCGCCACGAGAATGTAGAGAACCACGTACGAGAGAATCTCGCCCGCGTCGGAGTCGTCGAGAACCTTGCCGTTTAGAAACACGTTGCGCACGACGCGCGGGCGATACGATTTTTCCGTCTCCCTCTTGCATATTCTAAACGACGCCACCACGCGCGAGACCTTCAGTCCGCCGGAAGCCGAACCCGAGCAGCCGCCGACAATTCCCACCATCAGAAGAATAGTCTGCGCCGCGGGAAGCCACGTCTGGCGGTTGTCGCAGAAAAGCCCCGTCGAGGTTGCGCTCGAGACGGCCTCGAATACGCCGTAGCTTAGGTTTTCCCAAAACGGCCGCTGCGTTGTGTATTCAAGCAGCACTACCGATATTGCCGACGCCGCAAAGATTATCAGCACATACGTCCAGAATTCGCTGCTGGAGAGAAGCCTGTTGAACTTGAATTTTGTGAGAGCGGCGAGCAGGGCAAAGCTCGTTCCGCCGAGGAACATAAACACTATCGCACACCAGCGCACGCCTATTCCGTATTCGGCAATTCCCGTGATTTTCGTGCTGAAACCGCCCGTCGAGACTATCGAAAAGGCGTGGCAAACGGCGTCGAAGTTGTCCATACCGAAAAATCTCAGTCCCGCAAAGCAGCAGACCGAAAGCGTTATGTAGATTTTTACTATGGTCATCACGCCGCTGCGTATGCGCGCCGCCTCGAAATTGCCGGAATCCACACCCGTTTCGTTCGAGTACAAAATCTTGCCCGACGCCCCCAAAAACGATAGTACCGCCACGAAGAACACGACAACGCCCAAGCCGCCAATCCAGTGCGAGAGACACCGCCAGAACATCAGGCTTGGCGCGAATATGGAGAAATCGCCGAATATAGAAGCGCCCGTCGTCGTTATTCCGCTTGCCGACTCGAAAAACGCTGTGGCTGCGGGCACGTCTAAAATTATTGCATACGGAAGCGCGCCGACCGCCGAAGTCAGAAACCACGCAATGCCTATTATGCACATTGCCTCCTTTCTGAACATTGTCTTGGCGGCGTTTCGGCTGGGAATGTAGAGGGCTATTGCCGCGGTTATGGAAAGGGCAATAACGCAAACCCAGCACTGCATTGCGTACGCTTCAAGCGGGTTGTCGGCGTAAATTGCCGAGACTCCCGCGCATGCCGAAAACGCCAGTGCCATAATCCACATCACCGACGAAAGCGTTTTCAATATTATGGAATAGTTCATTATTTTTCCAAAAACATATCGACTACCTGCGGAACGTTTTTCTTTTCCAGAATTACTATGAGGCGGTCTGATGCGTTGATGATGTCGGTTGCCCCCGGGACTTTGGCGTTGAGCTGCTCGTCCACAATGGCGGCTATTATTGTGGCTGGAGGGAGTTTGAGTTCGTAGAGCTTTTTGCCATCGCCCCAAGAGTCGCTTTCGACCTTTATTTCTATGAATTCAATCTCGCCGTTTTTGAGCGAGCCTGCAACGGTGTAGCGCTTGTCGGTTATGTATTTTTTTATTTCCGCCACCGACGTTTTGCGCGGCGACGCCGCAGCGGTGATGTTGAGGAAAGAGCTTATGTTTTGGATAACCTGCTCGTAGTCCGATTTGTTGACTACAAGTTCAACGTTCTTTGCACCGAGCTTTTTCGCCTGAAGACAGGTCATTACGTTTTCCTCGTCGTCTTTCGTGCAGGCTACAAAGTAGTCGGCATTGCCGATTTGCTCCTCCTCCAAAAGTCTCAGCGATGTTGCGCTGCCGTTAATCACCGTTACTTCGGGAAATGTTTCCGCCATTGTGCGGCACTTTTTCATGTCGGGGTCTATAACGCGGACTTTGAACCTGCTGTGCGAAAGTCTGCGCACGAGCGCCACCGATGTCTCCGTAGCGCCGTAGAGCACCACGCGCGCCGACTGCTCGGAGAGCGCCACCGAAAAGATGTGTGCATTTTTTGAAAGGGCTTCGGGCGCACCCAAAACGGTAACCTTGTCGCCGACGTTCAAAACGGTTTCGGCGGTCGGAACAGTCAAAACGCCGTTTGATTCCACATAGCCGATTTTTATTCCCGAGGGAAGGTTCAGCTCTTTGAGCGGGCGGCCGAGCGCCTCGGCGTTTTCGGAAATCTCTATTTCCTGAAGCTCAATCTGCCCCCGCGCAAATTCTTCGACCACAAAACGCGCGGGATTGCGGATATGCTTTGCCAGCTCTACCGCCGTCAGGGCTTCGGGGTTTATGAGAATGTCTATGTTGAAATTTTTGCGGTAGTTGAACGACGACACGTCTGAATAGACCATATCGTGCACCCTTGCGATGGTCTTGCGCGCGCCGAGCTTTGAGGCTATCGCGCAGGCGACTATGTTGAGCTGGTCGAATTGCGTCATAGCCAGCACGTAGTCGGCATTTTGCGCCGACGCCTGCAACAGGAATTTTGCGCTTGCGCCGTTGCCCTTGACAACCCTGATGTCGAGGTTCTCCTCCACTTCGGTAATCGTTTCGTCTTCTGCTTCAATCAGCGTGACAGCGTGCCCGTCTTCGCTGAGCACCTTGCACAAATATTTGCCGACATCGCCGGCGCCTACTACTACTATCTTCATAATTTTACGTACTCTCTATACCATATTTTCGTCATTATAAAAAGTTTTTTTATCTTTTGTTCGGACGGCGAATGTGTTAGCTTTCCGAAGTGAAAAACGTATTGAAATTGTCGTTTTTTTTGACGGTGTCGGCGGTCTGCGCATTTGCAAAAACGGGCGAAGCCGCGCGAGCTGGGGCTACCGCGCCAATCTCCGAGACTCAGGCGCAGGCAATGTGGAACGCCGCGTGGAATATGCTTTTTAGCCCGCGCACAAATCTTTTCTACGACCACATTTCAAGCTACGAGCCGTCGAAGCGCTTCCAATATCTGCCAAAGCCCGAAGAGGTCGCGGCGCTCTATCCCAACTACAGCGGTTTCGGTACGGGAATGGAGGATAGCATGATTCTGGCGGGGCTTGCGCTTTCCGCCGTGATTGACCGCTTCGAGGTCGAAAAAGCCCCGTCTATGAAAATCTACGCCGACAAAATTTTAAGCGGAATAGAGCTTTGCGCAACAGTCCACAAATCGCGCGGATTTATCGCGCGCTCGGTGTGCATTTTCGACGCAAAAAGCGCCTATGTAGGCTCTTCGCGCGACCAGTTTACACACGCTCTCTTCGGTCTTTGGAAGTACTACAATTCGCCCCTCTGCGACTTCCCGACAAAACGGCGCATCGCCGCCATAACCTCCGCCGTCGGAGAGCGAATGCTCAAGTATATGACGGCTGAAAACGGTTTCGACTACCGCCGCAGCGACGGCGTGCCGTGCGCGCGCGGGCTTTCGAAAATGTGGAATGTCAGACCCCACGAGGCGGCGCGCCTGCCGATGTTTTACGCAATAGCGTGGCGCACCACGGGCGACGGGCGCTTTTTGGCCGAGTACAAAAAATACGCCGCGCCCGCGCTTGAGGAATCGCTGAAGCTGTCGGCGGACAATCCGACTTGGGTGTCAACGCAGATGATGTCTTCTTTAATTGTTTTGGGCGACGTTGAAACCGACCCCGCCTTGCGCGAAAAAATCAAAGCGGCAAAAGCATTGCTTGCAAAATTCGACAACCGCAAACTCAAAACCGCCTGTGCCGAGTTTTTCAAAACCGCCGAAAAATTCGATATGTCTATGACTGCGCCCGATTGGCGGAAATCGAAAATCTGGACGCACGAAACCCCGCGCTGGGGCGACTACTACAAGGTTTGGTTCGCGGGCAGAAAAGTCGGCGAACTTGCATGGTCGAGCATCGAAGGCTCAATAGACCCCGATGCGCTCGAGGCATTTTGCTCTGTTGTGGCGGCTACGGACTATTCCCGTACATCGTCCTGTTCAATTATCCACCACCTCGCCGCCTACTGGGCATTGCGCACCCGTTCGGCGGGCGCAGGTGCGCCTCCATCTTGCGGCGCACTCCGCTCGGCGGGTTTCGATTCTTTTGGCGCGCGGCATTTGCTCCGCAAATATCTACCCTGCTTTGTCAGTGAATATCATTAACCTTAATAGGGGTAGGTATATTTCACGTTAGTAAAATACCGTAAGAGTTTTCGATTCTGTGGCGGGTGCTGGAGCACCACGCCATCTTTTGGCGCGGCGATGCGCATAGCGCAAACCGCCGCTTTGTCAGTGGGGGAACTTTTTATCTTTCGGCGAGATGACCACGCTATGCGCGGTACGGTGAACCCCCAATTCCCCGCCAAACCGTGAAAAATCCGATTTTTTGCATTCTTTGCGGAAGAAATTCTCATGTTTTGCGAAAAGATTTCAAGAGGTATTGATCACAAAAAAACTAAAAAAATTTACTCAAAAAATATAAAAAATAAGGATAGAGATGAACAATAAATTAGCATGCCTAATAATAACTCTCTGCTTGTCCATAGGTCTACCGTTGTATGCTGACTATGAAGAGCCAAATGATCCCAACGCTATGTTTGATCTTGCTTGTCGTTATTTAAAAGGAGACGGCGTAGAAAAGAATCCTGCCGAAGCTGTTAGGTGGTGGAGAAGCGCGGCAGATAGAGGAAACGCTGTTGCCATGTATGAACTTGGTCATTATCTTGCTAAAAAGAGTTATGCTGGTCGTTCCTTTGTCGCCGCTGATGATCCCAATTTTTTGAAGGGTATAGAATGAATACGTAAAGCTGCTAAACTTGGACATGAAGGTGCAAAGGAAGCTCTAAATAAACTTGGTGATTAGAACAGAAAAGAACCGCAGATGAAAATCTGCGGTTCTTGTATTTTGTATTCTTATGCTCGCAA
>DAVZIV010000083.1:0-6253 GCA_052273125.1 Candidatus Merdousia sp.
CCTTGAACATCTGGCGCGGGAGAATGTCCTTGAGCTTTGCGCAGAGGGCGCGTCCCTTCGATTCGCACTTGTCGGCGTGGACAATCGACGAGAAAGCGTCAATCTGTTCGCCGTTTACGAGAATGTCGAGCCTTGCGAGCTTCGATTCCTTATAGCCGTTCATTTCGTAGTCGAGACTGCCGTAGCCGCGCGTTATGCTCTTGAGCTTGTCGTTGAAGTCTATGAGGATTTCGTTAAGCGGCATTGTGCAGACAAGCATTACGCGGGTGTCGTCTATTGAGTCGGTCTGGTCGCAAATTCCGCGCTTTTCGGAGACGAGGGCAAGCATGTCGCCGATTGATTCGGTGGGAATCATTATGTTTGCCTTAATCATAGGCTCGTAGATTGCCCTGATTACGGACGGGTCGGGCAGCTTGCAGGGATTGTCTATTTCTATGTGCTCGCCGTCGGTAAGGTCGAGCTTGTAGACGACGCTCGGGTAGGTTGAAATGATGTCGAGCCCGTATTCGCGGCGCAGGCGCTCCTGCACGATTTCCATATGAAGCAGCCCCAAAAAGCCGCAGCGGAAGCCGAAGCCCAAAGCAACCGATGTTTCGGGCATATACGTGAGCGCGGCGTCGTTTAGGTGAAGTTTTGCAATGGAGACTTTCAGCTTTTCGTACTCGGAAGTGTCCACGGGGTAGATTCCCGAAAACACCATGGGCTTTACGGGCTTGTAGGCGTGGAGAACGTCCTGCGCAGGGTTGGACGAAAGCGTGACGGTGTCGCCTATGGCAATGTCGGAAACCTCCTTGACGTTTGAAACAATGTAGCCCGTGCAGCCCGCCTCCAGAGACGGCTCTACGGTCATCGACGGCGTGAAGCGCCCGACTTCCTTGACGGTCGTCTTGCGTCCAGTGCCCATAAATTCTATTTCGTCGCCGGACTTGAGCGAACCCGAGAATACGCGGACGTAGCATATTACGCCCTTGTAGCTGTCGAAAACGCAGTCGAAAATCAGCGCGCGCGTGGCGGGGTAGTCGGCGTGCTTCGGGGCGGGAACGCGCTCTATGACCGCCTTCAAAATTTCGTCCGCGCCCAAGCCCGTCTTGCCGCTTGCCTCTATTGCGTCTTCGGCGGGGATTGCCAAAATGTCTTCAATCTGCCGCTTGCAAACTTCGGGCTGTGCACTGGGCAAGTCGACCTTGTTTATAACGGGGATAATTTCAAGCCCCTTTGCCACCGCCAAATGCGCATTGGCTACCGTCTGCGCCTCGACGCCCTGCGCGGCGTCCACAAGCAGAATTGCGCCCTCGCACGCGGCGAGCGAGCGCGAAACTTCGTAGGAAAAATCGACGTGCCCCGGGGTATCTATGAGGTTGAGCAGGTACTTTTGACCGCCGTATGTGTATTCCATAGACACTGGGTGCGATTTTATGGTGATTCCGCGCTCGCGCTCCAAGTCCATCGAGTCGAGGAGCTGGTCTTGCATTTCGCGCTTTTGAATGGTGTTTGTGCGTTCCAACAGGCGGTCGGAAAGCGTTGTTTTACCGTGGTCAACGTGCGCTATTATGCAGAAATTTCTTATGTTTTTGATGTCTTCCATTTACGCGGATTCCTGTTTATAAATGTGCAATCTCTGCATTGTTGTAGTTTTGCGGGCTTTAGGCAATCTTTTTTTACCGTTAAAGACCACATTTAATTTAACAAAGCCGCCTTTTTTTCGATTGATGAAACAAAGCCCAATCGGTAAAAAAATGCGTATTGTAAAAATCCCAAACACAAAACGCTGCGAAAAAAAAGAAAGGTACACAAAATGTTCGACTTAGCCCCTCTTCCGTATTCCTACGACGCCCTCGAACCCGCAATAGACGCCCAAACAGTGCAAATCCACCATGACAAACATCAGGCAAAATACGTGGAAAACCTCAACGCAGCACTTGCGCGCGAGCCTATGTTTACATTCGACGGCTCCCTTCAATGGCTTGTCTCAAATCTTGAAGCCGTTCCCGAACCCATTCGCACCGCGGTAAGAGACAACGGCGGCGGCGTCTACAACCACGAATTTTACTGGAACGGACTTTGCGGCGAAAAGACCCAGCCAAGCGCCGAATTTTTGGCGGCTGTGAACCGCTCGTTTACGTCGATGGAAAACTTCAAAAAGGAAATGATATCGGCGGCGATGTCGGTTTTCGGCAGCGGCTGGGCGTGGCTTTGCGCCGACGCCGACGGCAGCCTGAAAATAGTCAAAACCCAAAATCAAAATACACCGATGAATTCGTGCTGCAAATGCGGCGTAAAACTTGTACCGATTTTGTGTATAGACGTTTGGGAGCACGCCTACTACCTAAAATACAAAAACTTGCGCGCCGAATATCTCGAGAACATATGGAGCGTGATAAATTGGCGCGAAATCTCCCGTCGCTACACCGCCGCCCGCTGAATTTTTTATCTTTTGGCGCCCCGTTGGGCGGGTCTCCATTGAAGGGCTACGCCCTTACGCGGTATCGCTTCACTCAAACCGCTATCCCGTAAAACGTCGTGAAATTTATTGACAAAGCGGCGCTTTGCGCTACGCGCATCGCCGCGCCACAGGAAGGAAACGCATCTGTGCCTCCGAGCCACAAAACAAAAACTTCACTCACTGACAAAGCAGGGGGAAAATTTTGCGGACGCAAAATCCCCTGCGCCACAAGAAAAAAGACTTGAAGGGAAGGGAGAGATGAAATAGAAATGGGGAAAATGGAGAAATAGTATGGGAGAATATTATATACCTACAGTAGTTGAAAGAGACGGACGCGGAGAACGCTCTTGGGACGTGTACTCAAGACTCCTGCGCGACAGAATAGTTTTCATAGGCACACCGATAACCGACGGCGTGGCAAATTCGGTTATAGCACAGCTTCTCTTTCTGCAAATGGAAGATCCGAAAAAGGACGTGCATATCTATATAAACAGCCCCGGAGGCTCGCTGACGGCTGGAATGGCAATATTTGATACAATGAATTTCTTGAGTTGCGACGTAGTTACATACTGCGTCGGTCAGTGTGCAAGTATGGCAACAATATTGTTGGCGGCAGGCACAAAAGGCAAAAGATACTCTCTGCCCAATTCGCGCATGATGATTCACCAGCCTTTCGGCGGCGCAACGGGTCAGGCAAAAGACGTGACAATAGCCGCCAACGAAATTCTGCGCTGGCGCGCAACCGTCAATGAAATACTTTCAAAACTCACCGGAAATAGCGTCGGGAAAATCGCCAAAGATTCCGACAGAGACTTCTTTATGACCGCCGACGAAGCCCTCAAATACGGCATAGTGGACAAAGTCATAGAGAACAGAAAAGACGCATAGTTTATGGCAAAGGAAAACAGGTGCGGCTTTTGCGGACGCTCCGAAAAAGAGGTCGGGCCGCTAATAGCGGGGGCGGACAACACATTGATTTGCCGCGAGTGCGTCGAGGCTCTGCACAACTACTTCGAGCAGCGCCGCAAAGAGGGGCAAAAGCGTAAAATGGAGGGAATTTTAGACTTCAATTTGTGTACCCCCTCCGAAATGAAGGCGGAGCTTGACAAATACGTCATAGGACAGGACACAGCAAAAAAGGTGCTCTCCGTAGCCGTCTATAACCACTATAAACGCCTGAAGTCGGAAATGCTTAAAAACACGACTCCAGCCGCCGCCGACGACGATTTGTCGGATGTCGAAATGGAGAAAAGCAATATCCTGCTTATAGGCCCGACGGGTTCGGGCAAGACGTATCTGGCGCGTACACTGGCAAAAATGCTCAACGTGCCCTTTGCCATCGGCGACGCCACCAACGTCACCGAGGCGGGCTACGTCGGCGAAGACGTTGAAAACCTCGTCCTAAACCTTCTCCGCGCGGCTGACTTCAATATAGACAAGGCAAAGTGCGGCATAATATATATCGACGAAATCGACAAAATCTGCCGCAAGATGGAAAACGTCTCCATCACGCGCGATGTCGGCGGCGAGGGCGTCCAGCAGGCTCTGCTGAAAATTCTCGAAGGCACGGTCTGCAATATACCGCCGAAGGGCGGCCGTAAACACCCAGACCAGGAATACATAAGGCTGGATACCCGCAACATACTCTTTATTTGCGGCGGCGCGTTCGTCGGTCTTGACAAAATCATAGAGCAGCGCAGGGCGGGCAATTCGCTGGGCTTTGGCGCGGCGGAGGGCAAAAAGCAACAGGCAGAATCGGTCATCTCCGACGTCCAGCCGGAAGACTTGGTGAAATTCGGCTTTATACCCGAATTCATAGGCAGACTTCCCGTTGTGTGCTCTCTCGCGCAACTTTCGCGCGACGATTTGGTGAACATTCTCACAAACACAAAAAATTCGCTCGTCAGACAGTACAAAAAACTGCTTTCAATAGACGGCGTGAAGCTCGACTTCACCCCGAAGGCGGTCGAGGCAATAGCCGACAAAGCCATAGAAATGGGCACTGGAGCGCGGGCGCTGCGCTCGATAATGGAAAAGATAATGCTCGACATCATGTACGCATTGCCCGATTCCAAAACTAAAAACGTTCTCATAGACGTAGAAGACGTTGCGCGCGCGTTCCCCAAGGACGCAAAATAGACGGCAAACAAACGAGCCGCGCCGAGCTTTGCGGTGTCGGCGGACACAAAAAAAGGCGGAACCGTTTCGGTTTCGCCTTTTGCTTAAATTTGTCGGAGCTTATTTTACATGGACAATCTTGAATTGCTCTTTGCCGTCGGCGTCAAGCCACGCAATTCTGTACCTGCCCTTGAATCCCCTGAATTTGATGTCGCCGTTTTGGTCGGGCGTAAGTTCGAGATTCGTGCGCCATTCCTTGTTGATTAGCTCGTTGAGGGCGTGGAAAGCGGGCTTGGGGTTCATTCCGCGCGTAAATATGCCCGAAAGCGACGGTTCCCCCGGAGCGCCGCAGTCGTCGACTACGTTCCACCACGTTATGCCCATCATCGGCTTTACGCTGAACCACATGCGGTAGGCGTTGCGCGCAATGATTGCCTGAATCATTCTGCCGCGCTGGGTAGTGTCTACGGCGGTGATTGTGATTTCGCTCAAGTGAATGGGGCGGTCGAGCTTGCCGAGCCTGTCCATCGTCTCGAAAACTTTTTTCGGGTCTATTCCGCCTGGGATTTTACCCTCCGAAATTTCCCTGCTTGTCTTGGGGTTGAAGAGGTGCATTTGCACGCCCACAATGTCTATTTTTGCTCCGCGCCCGAGAAGCTCGGCAATCTGCTTGTTGTAGCATTCCTTGGTGTTGTAGTCGTTAATATTGAGTTTTACCGAGGCGGGGAATTTCTTTTCGGCAAGCTTGAATGCCTCGAACGTGTAGTCGGCGGGCATTATGCCGAACCACGCCTTCATTAGCGTTGCGCCCTCTGCGGCTTTAAACATTCCGAGTTCGTAGGCGGAGGCCGATTCGTTCACCACGTCCCAGCTGTCGATGGTGTCGCCGTAGTAGTCGGCAAGCGAAATTATGCGGTTTGCGAACGCCTTTTTCATGTTCGCGGCAAATATTGGGAACATTTGCGAGAGCTGTTGGGGCGTAAGCTGCTTGTATTTTTCCGTATATTTTTCGCGCAGGCACTTGTTGCCGTAGACGGGGTACGACTTCAGAATTTCCCTCTCGAAAAGTTCGCGCTCTGCCTTGTCGGTGAGGCACGATTTTATCAGCCAAGTGGGCATATGCCAAAAGCGCGAGTCCCAAATTAAGGGGTGCCCGTGGACGCGTATTCCCATTTCCTTGCAGAAATTGATTACGTTCTCGGGGGCGGGGCGGCGCCAGTGCTCCTTTGTTTTGGGGTCTTTTTCCGCATTCCAGAATTTCTGGCTGTCCCAGTATTCGCTCTTGAAGCGGGGGCGCTCGGGCTGCATTTCAAACTTGTTCCAGTAGAGGGCGACCGTTGCCGAATTAAAGAGCGTTCCGTAGAGCGCCTTGTACTTGGCGTTCATCTCGGGCGAGCCGAGCTGGTCGAAATTGAAAATGTGCGCGCCGAAAATGAAGTCGTGCGAAATCTGCTCTACGACGACTTTCTGACCGTCCTTCACCTTGCCTACTTTCACTACGGCGTCGGCCTTGCGGTTTGCCTCGATGTCGGCGTCTATTTTGCGCTGAAGCTCCGGATTCCACACGTCCCAGTATTTCTGGCTCATAATGTGGTCGGTGTCTTCCTCCGCCGATTTCGGTATTCCGATTTCTCCTGCGCCTCCTCCGCCTTTGAGGCAAACGCAAACGGCGTCTGCGCCAAATGTCGGAAA
>DAVZIV010000084.1:0-6234 GCA_052273125.1 Candidatus Merdousia sp.
GGGTCTTTGGCTTACTCCAAAGCTTCCCCCAAAAGCTTGCCTTCGGCAACTTTTGTGTTCGCCGCGCCACAAGATGGAAGCGCACCTGCGCCGCCCTCGCATGTTTTAAAAAGCTTGCAAATGTGGGGGAAGGGGTATTCACTACCGCGCTTATGAAAATATTTTTTGCATTTGCATGCCTGCTTGTTTCGGGCGCTATTTTCGCGCAGCAAAACGACGCCGCGCAAACGCACCAGCAGACGGACTCGGCGGAAGCATTGAAGGAGCAAATTGCAAAGATGGAAGGCGATATGCAGTCCCTGCGGGAAGAGAACCGCAGGTTGCGCAAAAACCTGCGTAAAATCCGCACACAGCTCTTCGAGCTTCAGCAGGCGACGGGAACGACAGACGGCAGCTCCATCGGGAAGACGCAGGCTGAAAAAGTCGTGGAAGAAGATTTGAGCAAAAACGGCAGAAAAGTCCCGCAGAAAAAGGAACAGACTTTTTGGGACTGGTTCACCCAGTAAAAATTTAAACAAAGAGAAATAAAATGTCGGAAAAAGACTTCAAAAAAACGTTAAATCTACCAAGCACAAAGTTTCCCATGAGGGGAGACCTCGTAAAGCGCGAACCCGCCCGCATAGAGCACTGGAAAAAAATCGACCTCTACAAAAGGATTCAGAAAAAGCACGAAAACGCGCCCAAATTCGTCCTCCACGACGGCCCGCCGTTCACCAACGGAGACGTCCACATAGGCACCGCGCTCAATAAGATCCTCAAAGACGTGATCTTGCGCTACAAGTCAATGAAGGGCTTCTACACGCCGTACCTCCCCGGTTGGGACTGCCACGGACTGCCCATCGAGCATAAAGTGGCGAAAATGCTGCGCGAGCAAAACAAACACCTTTCAACCGCACAGTTGCGCCAAGAGTGCGCAAACTTTTCGTCGGAATTTATAGAAAAGCAGCGCAAACAGTTCGTAAGACTCGGCATTCTGGCGGATTGGGAACGCGAATACAAAACGAAAAATCCCGCATACGAAGCCGACATATTGCGAACATTCGCGGCTTTCGTGCGCAGGGGGCTGGTCTATAGAAGCAAAAAGCCCGTGTACTGGTCAATCCCGTGCGCGACGGCGTTGGCGGAAGCGGAAATCGAATACAAAGACCACACAAGCTCCTCGATATGGGTAGCGTTCAAACTCGACGCCGAGAGCAACGCGCGGCTGGGCTTGAAGGACGCCGAAATTGTAATCTGGACAACGACGCCGTGGACAATCCCGTCAAACTTGGCAATGGCAGTCAATCCCGAAGTGGAATACGTTGCGGTCTCCACACCGGAGGGACGCACGTTCATAGTCGGCGAACCGCTGCTTGAAAGTTTCCTCTCCTCCTGCGGATTTGAAAAAACCGACATCAAAAAGCTCGGCAAGGGCGCAAACATAGAGGGCATTTCTGCATACCACCCCGTCTGCGACAGAAAAAGCACGGTCTACTGCGCGCGCTACGTCACTACAGACTCGGGCACGGGCGTAGTCCACATTGCCCCCGGCCACGGTCTTGAAGACTATCAGGTAGGACTGGAACACGGGCTCGACATATACTCGCCGCTCGACGACGAAGGCAAATACGTAGACGACGGCAAAATTCCGCGCGAACTCGTCGGAATCAGCGTGCTTGAAAACGAAAACGGCAGAAGCGCGGCAAACGGCGCAGTGCTGGAAATGCTCGAAAAGAACGGCTCGCTGCTTAAAATCGCAAAAATTTCCCACCAGTACCCGCATTGCTGGCGCTCGAAAACGCCCGTGATTTTCAGGGCAATGGACCAGTGGTTCGTGGCGCTCGACAAAGACGACCTGCGCAAGGAGGCGCTCGATGCAATCTCCACGGTAAAATGGCTGCCCGAACGCGGCGAAAACAGAATCAGAGGCGCGGTCGAGTCGCGCCCCGACTGGTGCATTTCGCGCCAAAGATCGTGGGGCGTGCCCATTCCCGCATTCTACGCAAACGGCAAGGCGTTCCTCGACGCCGACGTGATAGAGGCAATAGCCGACAAGGTTCAGACTCGCGGCACAAATTTCTGGTACGAAGCCCCCGAAAGCGAAATCCTCGACGGCGTGAAAATTCCCGAAGAGTGGGGCGAAGTTTCCGCGCTCAAAAAGGGCACCGACACGCTCGACGTCTGGATTGACTCGGGCTCGAGCCACTTGGCGTGCCTCGCCCGCCACGCGGATTTGTCTTGGCCCGCCGACCTCTACTTCGAGGGCAGCGACCAGCACAGAGGCTGGTTTCAAAGCTCGCTCTGGACGGCAATCGCAACGCGCGGCAAAGCGCCGTACAAACAGGTAATCACGCACGGCTTCATAGTAGACCAAAACCGCAAAAAGATTTCCAAGAGCGACGGCAAGCCCCACACCGCCGACATGTACGTCAACAAATGGGGCGCTGACATTGTGCGCCTCTGGATTAGCTCTGTCGACTACCAGAACGACATTCCTATTTCCGACGACATCTTGGCGCACGTCGCCAACGCATACCGCGGCTTCAGAAACACCGTTATGTACCAGCTGGGCAACATTGCCGACTTCGACCGCAAAGACGCAATCGCCGCCGACAAGCTCGACGCAATCGACCTCTGGGCGGTCTCCAAAGCCGTAGATTTTGCCCGGGAAGCGGACAAAGCCTACGCCGCGTTTGAATTCCACAAAGTCTACAAACTCATAGACAACTTCTGCGGAGTGACGCTCTCGAGGATCTACCACGACATTCTCAAAGACCGCCTGTACACGTTCGCGGCGAAGTCGTTCGAGAGATTGTCGTCGCAGACGGCAATGGACATCATCAGCGACATTCTTCTGAAAGTCGCCGCGCCCATTCTCACCTTCACCTGCGACGAAGCCTACTCTTTCAAGCACGGTGCGGAATACTCGCAGGATTCAATCCACCTGCAGGACTACCCCGATGTTTCCGCCCTGCCCTACTGCGCGGAAACCGCCGCGCAAATAGACGAACTTTTGCGCCTGCGCGACAACGTCAACGAAAAGCTCGAAAAGCTCCGCCAAGACAAGGTGATAGGCAAGAGCCTTGAAGCCGAAGTGCGCATAACCGCGCCCAAAGGCGGCAAAGAAGCGGCCATTCTGAACAAGTTTGCAAAGAACCTGCCCGAAATATTCATAGTCTCTTCGGTGAAGATTTCCGAATCCGGCGCCGACAAGCTTGAAATTTCGGCAGTCAAGGCGGAAGGCGTGCGTTGCGCGCGCTGCTGGAGAACCGTCGAAAGCGTCAACGAAGACGGCATTTGCCCGCGCTGCGCCGAAGCCGTAAAAAATTCATAACCCGACTATGCCAAGCAAAACCCCACAGAAAAAAAGCAAAGCCGCCCCCGCAAAAGCTCAAAAGGCGGCTAAAGCAAAGCCGGCGGCAGCCGAAAAAAAGTGCTCAAAGGCAAAGCCGAGCGCGGCAAAGGTGTCGGTCTCGGCAAAGAAAAAGCCCGCGGCAAAAATCGCCGTGTCCGCCCCGAAAGATAAAAAAGGCACGGCAAAAAAGGGCGTGTCGGTGAAAATCGAAGCAAAACAGCCCCAGCCCGCGCTGACAATAAAGGCGCAGAAAAAGGCCGCCCCGAAACAGGCGGAAGAACAGCCCGTCGTTTCTGACAGACCCTCGCACCACATAGCCTTCACCCTCTCCGACCTCGACGCGTATTTTAAAGACGTCGCCAACAACGTGCGCCCGAAATTGGCGAAGTCGGAAACGGAAACTTCCGCCCCCAAGAGCGTCCAGCAGCAGGTAAAAAAACAGCCCAAGGGCGCAATAAAGCTTGAGAACAAGTCGCAGGGCGTTGCCACGATTTTCGACATTCTCGGCTTCAACCCCGTCGAAACGCCCAGCGTTGAAAAGCGCGAAGAGCGCGACGTCCCCAGAAAGTGGAAGAAGTACTACAGCCTGCTTGTGGACCTGCGCAAACGCTACTCAAGCGGCGTGGCGTCGCGCTCGGAAGAGGTGATGAAGCGCTCCGCCAAAGACGACTCCGGCGACCTATCCTCCTACGGACAGCACCTCGCCGACGCGGGCTCGGGCAGCTTCGAGCGCGATTTGGCATACAATATGATTTCCAACCAAACCGAAATCCTCTCCGAAATAGAGGCGGCAATTTCGAGAATAAAAAACGGCACATACGGCGTTTGCGAAGTCACGGGCAAACCCATTCCCGAAAAGCGCCTCGAGGCAATCCCGTTCACCCGCTACACAAGAGAGGGGCAGGAAATCCACGAGCGCGAGCAAAAGCGAACAAAATCCGTCCGCAGGGAAAACGTTTTCGATATGGGTATGGATTCCTCCTCCTCGCAGCAGCCCGCCGAAGACGAAGAGAGCGAATCGCCAATGTAAACTGATATGGCAGCAGACAAGAAATCGCCCGCGGTGTTTTTCGCCGCCCTCTTTGCGACATTCGCCCTCGACCAGCTGACAAAATGGGCTGTTGTTGCAAAAATTCCGTGGAGGCCCGACAGCCCCACATACAGCTTCGGCGGCGAAAGCCGGCCCATTGCAATCATAGACAATTTTCTCTACCTCGTCCACATAACAAACGAGGGCGCGGCATGGGGAATACTCTCGGGACAAATCTACCTGCTTTCGTCAATCGCAGTGATTGCTCTGGCGGCGATGTGGCTTTTCAGAAACTACCTCGGCTATGCAACTTCGCTTGGACAGGCAACGCTGGGAATGTTCGCAGGCGGAGTGCTCGGCAACCTCTTCGACAGAATCCACTACGGACACGTCATCGACTTCATCGACGTGCACCTGCCGCTTGTAAACTACCGCTGGCCTGCGTTCAATGTCGCCGATTGCGGAATTTGCATCGGCGTTGTAATCTACATTCTGACGGCGCTTTTTGAGGACAAAAAGGCATAGCGCTCACTTGCAAAAAACAACGCACAAAAGCCGAAGGGGAAATTTCCCCTTCGGCTTTTTTTGGATTCGCCTCCGAGCCTAAACTTTCAGATATATTTTGCGCCTGAACATAAACAACAGTATGGCAAAAATTATCGCATATTGGCAAAAATCTATCAAAAACGGATAATAATTCACATCGCCGAAAACAAGCCGCCCCTCGAACCCGTAAAGCAGCGATTCGGGAACGGAACGGAAATTCACCACCGACGAAACCATATACGCAAATATCGAGTTCATTCCGTAGATTTTCAGCCACCCAAGCCACCCGAGCCTGCCGCAACAGTCAATCAAGTAATAGAACACCGCCATCGCCGCAACGCAAATTCCGCCGCTGTAAAGCGTCATCGAGCTCGACCAGATTTTCTTGATAATAGGCGTCTGCAAACTCAGCAACAAACCGCCGACAACCAGCGCTGCGGCAAAAACAGCGAGCCTCTTGGCGTTGGCAATCTTGTCCGCCCCCTGCATTATGCAGCCGGAAAACGCCCCCAGCATGACGGTTATGCCGAAGTTGAGAGAACTGACAATCCAAGTGTAGTGATAGTTCGGCGAGGCGACCCATTCGCCGCCTTTAAGACACACGCCGTCGCGAAAATGCCCCATCAACAGCTTGTCGATCTTTTCGGCAAAATTGCCATCTGGAGTAAAGTCGCCGCCGAATGACATCAACGCCCAAGCCGCGACAAATATCAGCACAGCCCAAACTACGCGCCCCTTCGCCTTGAAATTCAGAAAAACAAGCGTCGTTATCAGGTAGCCGACGGCTATCGACTGAAGCGTGTTTGAATAGAATTTGAACCTGTCGGGGTTGAACGTGAGCAACCCGCCCTGAATGACCATTCCGAAAACAAAAAGCAAAAACACTCGCCTGAAAATGCGGACATACGAGGCAAGCGACGTATTGTACTTGCGCAGCGAAAACGGAATCGACGCGCCCGACATAAACAGGAACAGCGGCATAATCAAATCCCAGAAGTGAAATCCCTCCCATTCGCAGTGGGTTAGCTGTGTTTTGAAAAACTCCGCAACTTCGCCCGTCCCGAAACACGAGCGACACAACAGCCAAAACAACAGAGGCCTGAAACACACCAAAATGAAAATGTCCAACCCGCGCAACACATCGAGCGAATCCAACCGCTTGTTCACACTTTCCGCCATACGCAAAAATTCCTTCCTTAACAATTCAAGTAAATCTTACAACCCCTCTAACATACCACAATAAAAAATCCATTGCAATGAATATTTAGGACATTGCCACGCCATTCCCGACATTTTTTTCTTTTGGCGCGGCGAATTTTTTGCT
>DAVZIV010000085.1:0-6229 GCA_052273125.1 Candidatus Merdousia sp.
TTTTCCTGTGGAAGCCTTCGGTTATTGAGTTGTTTTTCGTAAACCTCCACATTCGGATTATCGGCGTAAACCAGTCGCTTATCGTCTCTGCTAAATACTTTGCCGCAGTGTTTACACTTATACCGCTGGCACTTTACAACTAGCAAATACTTCGCCCCATTGTCGGATATGTGCTTTATCTGCCTTTCATACGAATCGTAATGTATCAAATGCTCCGAGCCGCAGGTAGTGCAACGGAGAGCTCCCCGTTGCACTGCCTCCACATGCGCCTCCGAATATGTTTGACTTACACTTACCGTCCTTACTATCTTAAAATTCTTAAATATCACACTGGGCATTGTAAGAGTTTTTCCTCTTCTTTGCCCTCCTTTTTTATCCATCCACTATCTTTGACGTTGAACGTGAAAATTTATCATAAAACAATAAATCAATAAACCACTATGAAAAACAAACTGAAATACTTGGCTATAACGCTCGCGTCCGCAATGATTCCGCTATGCGGGGTTGCGGCGTTTACGGAAGTTAGCGTAAAAGACAAGCCCGTTGTGCAAATTCCATATAAACCGTTCGCAGACGAAGCCCCGAGCCTCCTGCCTCCGAATAAAAAATGGCAACTCGTCTGGAACGATGAATTCAACGGAAAGGAAATCGACAAGACAAAATGGATGTGCCGAGAATCGTTCTGGGGACAGGACTTTCCCGCATTCGCGCACAACTACGAGGGGGTGGAAATGACGGGAAAAACCGTGCGCCTGCACCTATTGCGAAAAGGGGACGACTTCTGTTCGCCGCACCTCCAAACGGGTTCGCTGACATACGACATTCCCAAAGATTCAAAGGGATTCTGGCCTTTCGGCAAATACCGCAAACCGCTTTTTATGCATAAATACGGCTACTACGAAATCCGCTGCCGACAGCCGAAAAACGCTGGCTGGCACTCGGCTTTCTGGTTGCAGTCCCCCGGAGTCGGTTCTTCGCCAAATCCCGAAGTTGCCGGCATTGAAACCGACATAATGGAAAACTACAATCAAATAAAGAAAGGGCGCATAGTAGGCGGCAACGGTTGGAACGGATACGGCAAAAACAGCAAGTGGTTCGGACACTTCTCGTGGGAATACGAAGCCGACGCCGACGGCTGGTGCTACTACGGCGTGGATTGGTCACCGAAAGGCTACGCATTCTATGCGAACGGCAAAAAGGTCGGAGAACAAAACAGCCCCGTTTCACACGTAGAACAATTCATTTTGATTTCCACCGAACCTGGAGGGTACAGAAACGCCCAAGGCAACGACGGCGGACTTTCTTCAGGCAAACGCGAATGGGGCAAACCTGTCCCCGAATTGTTCAAGGCGGTTTTGCCCGACTACTTTGAAGTAGACTTCGTAAGAGTCTACGACGAAGCCCCGAACAAGTAGCAGATAAAACGGCTCTGTTATGGCCGCGGCGTGCTAAAAAACTGTCAGTTTGGCGGATTATTTAAACATAACTCTGCGGATTTTCTTGGTATTTGCCGTCGATTTTTTCGAGGAGTTTTTGAAGAGTTTGTATGAGACCGCGCCGACTGTTTCGCCCTTGTACGAGAACGGGGTGTCGGTGTAGTTTGTAATGATTTCGTCGCCGTTGCTCCAGCGCGAAAGGAACACGTCGGGGGCGAGTTCTTCGTGGTGGACGAAGAAGTAGTACTGCAGGTATTTTACCTTTTGGTATTCCTTGTAGAAGCCCAACATCGGCTTGAGGTCGGAGTAGTCTATGTAGTAGAAGCTCGGTCTGCCGCCGTATTCTATCACTTTGAGCATCGCCTTTTCGGGCGTTCCCATTGTGCAATAGGGCTTGTTGACGTCGGAAAGGCTTTCGCCCTGTTTGCGCGGATAGGGTGCGTCGATAGTGCCGTAATAGGGGTTGCTCAAAACTATGCCGTTGAGGACAAGCTCGTTGAGGGGAACGTCTTTGTCGACGAGCGCCGACCATTTTTTGTTCATCTTGGCACCCTTGTCCCAGCGCACGTACAGACCGTAGTCGAGCGTCTTTGCAACGTGGTCGAAAAGCCCCTCGGAGGAGAAGCCGCCGAACTCTCTGTCGAGCATTGCGCCGATGTCGTTTTGCACGTCCGCCATGCGCTGCTTGTTGAGCGGGTGCAGGCGGTTGCAGCACTGTGTGGGACGGCGAATGGAAGTTACATCGACGTGGTATGTGCCGTTAATACCGATGTCTTTGAGGCGGGCGATGTCTTCGGGCAAGTATCTGTCGCGCACGGTTTGGAAGCACGAATTGTACGCCTTGCCGCCCGGCCAGTAAGTGTAGACGCGCCACGAACCGTCGCGGTTTTTGTTTACGTTGCGGTCGTCGAAGCGGTCGGCTTTTTCGTAGTAGTTGTGGTGGTTTGTGTGCACGGTCATTCTGTATCCGAGCGATTTCCCGTAGGCTACGGCCTCGCGCATTTTCTTTTCGCCGCCGATTTCCTGCGGCACGGGAAAGAGGTCGGGGAACGGGCCGTCGTGCCCGTCCTTATGCCAGCCGACAAAGCATATTTCGACATCGTCCATACCCAAGTCTTTCATATTTTTCATTATGGTTTTGGCGTCGTCGAAAGTGTGGTCGACAATCATTTCGGGCTTGTAGTCGGGCTTGTTCCACGCCTCCGGCGGGGCTTTGCGGCGGTCGCAGCGGGCAAACTTAATGCGCGCGTAGATTGTCTCGGCAGTGTTTTTGAGGGTCGGGTTGCCCTTGACGCGCTCGGCGAGCGGCACAAGCCCTTCCGATTTAATCAGGTAGTTGCGGTAGAGTTCGGCAACTCCGTTGTAGTTTGCCTTGTCGCCCTTGAGTTCGTAGTAGTCGATAACGATGTCTTCGTACGGGTCGAAATCCATCTTGGCGATGTCGAAACGCGGAAAAACTTCGTACCTGCCGTTCTTCACCGACACTTCGGGCAGAAACTCAAGCTTGAGACCCTTGACGATTCCCGCAAAGCAGCCGCGCGGCGTCTTCATTGCGTAGACTTTCAGCGGAAGGCGCTGTTCCCTGAGCGAGCCGTTGTCGACGCGGAACGTGCCGAGGCTTCCCGTGGGCAGGAGGAAGAACCCCTCTTCCCCCTTTTGCGCAACGGCCCAGTCCGATATAACCGAAATCGTGTCGGTGTCGCGCGGGATTTCGCGCACGGGTATGCGCAGGCGCCACGCGCCGTCGGGCTGCTCTTGCAGATTCGCCGTGCGCGATTCAATCTTGCCGTCGAGTTTTTTCACCCTGATTTCAGCAGTCTGCAACGCAAACACCGATGCGGCGCAAATCATGGAAACTATCACTAACAATTTTTTCATGTTTCAAATTATTACAATATTTTTTTCGGAGAAACCAAACGGACGCCGCTGTTTTTGCGGCGCCCGCTTGGCGGAAAAACCTTAGAATATTTTGTTCCAGAAAGAGGGCGAATAGAGTCCGTATGACTTCGCCCCGACAGTTTTGCCGTTGTATTCAAACGGGGTTTCGCGGTAGTTGCAGACCATTTCCTCTCCGTTGGAGTACTTTACAAGGAAAACGTCCTTTGCAATTTCGCGGTGGTCTTCCATGAAGAAGTACTGGAGGTGGCGCAGCTTCATATAGTCGTCATAGGCGCGTTTCATCGGCGAGTAGTCCTTGCTCTTGTAGTCTATGTAGTAGAACGAGGGTCTGCCGCCGAATTCAATCATTTTCAAATATCTGTTTTCGTTGGAGCCGAGATAATTGAAGGATTTGTAGCTGTCGGAGAACTTTTCGGTGTCGTGCGGGTAGGAGGCGTCGATTGTCGCGTAGAAGGGCCCGCCGCTTAGAATTATGCCGTGGTAGACAACCTGCCAGAGCGGAACCATAGTCTTGACGAACTTGGGATTGCGCGCGTCGCCGCCCTCCCAAACAATGTAGAGAGCGTAGTCGGTCACTCCCGCAATGTGGTCAACGCCGCATTCGCTGCTGAAACCGCCGAAGGCGTCTATGTACTTTTGCGAAACCTTGCGCTGCCAGTCCGCCATTTGCTTTCTGTTGTTGGGGTGGAGCGGATTGTTGCACGTTGTGGGCTTGCGCGCGGTGGTAACGTCTACGTGCATTACGCCGTCGATACCCAGACGCTTGATACCTTCTATGTCTTCGTCAACCCATCTGTCGTTTACAATCTGGAAACAGGTAAAATAGACCTGACCGCCGGGAAGCATTGTGTATTTGTACTCGTTGCCCTTTACGTCCCAAGCGACGTCCCACTTGTTGTAGCGCGAAGCAGACTGCACGGCGTCGTGGTTGTTGCCGTGAAGGGTCATCTGGAAACCGAGTTTTTTGCCGAAATTGATTGTCTCAATCATTCCCTTTTCGCCGCCGAGCTCTTCGGGAATCGGAAACAAGTCCGGATACGGACCGTCGTGACCGCCCTTTTGCCAGCCGACAAAGCAGAATTCAACATCGTCCATTCCCGCCTTCTTGATACGGTCGAGCGCCTGACGCCCCTCTTCAAACGTGTACTGAACGGTCATGGGAATGTCCGCCCACTTCGAGTGGTGCACGCCCCTGCGGACGCGCGTTGAAAATTTCACGCGCACATATATTGATTCCGCGGCTCTTTTGAGCGTCTTGTTGCCCTTGACGCGTTCGACAAGCGGGCGGACTTCGCCGCGCGAAAGCTGGTAGTCGCGATAGACTCTGCCGACGCCCGCGTAAGTGGCGTCTTCGCCGTCGAGCTTGTAGTAGTCAATAACGATGTCTTCGTACGGGTCGAAGTGAATATCCTGAATTTTAAAGCGCGGGAAGAGCGCGTAATTGCCGTTTACCGATTCCGCCGCGGTGTCGGCTTCAAGGTCGAGCCCCTTGATTACGACGGCGGCGCTGCCGCGCGGCGTTTTGAAGCCCATCAAAGGCATGCGGCGCAGACAGGAATGCGCGCCCTTGTCCTGCGTAAATTCAATGAACGAGCCGTCCGCCAGAACATACCAGCCCTCTTCGCCCTTCTTCGCACGCGAATCGTCGGCGATAACGTCGATATACAGCGCATCGCGCGGAATTTCGCGCACGGGAATCTGCACGCGATAAACTTCCTTGCCGCCCATTTTTTCGGCAAGTTTCACCATTTTTACCTGACGGGTTGTCGTCTTCTTGTCGGGCATCGTAATGCGCACCGTCGCCGTATCGAACGCAAACGCCGAAACGGCAACCATAACGGCAAAAAGCCCGCCGAGTATTTTCTTCATCATAATTTTTCCTTGTTTTACTATTAAAAATCCATATCCCCAACAAACATGTTGAACGAAATCGGAACTACGACTACATTAACGCCCCCGCCCCGTCAACAAATAAAAAAGTTGCGAGGACTTGCTTTTGAATTGAATTTTTCTTCTTCAATATAGAAATTCTCCGCATTTAGAAGAAAAATTCAAAAGCAAGCGGTTCGGTTATCACTTGGTTTGCTCGGGTGGTCTGTACTAAAGTACTATCCCACCGCTCGCAAACACAAGTCCTAATCCGAACCTCGCAACTTTTTAACATTCCCACGGGTATCCTAACCTGTAAGCTTTTTCTTTTGTGTTTGAGGTATTGTCAGTAAACATCTCAATACATTTATAGGATAGTTTTTAGCCGAATGTTTCCTATGACTTCTTTTATTCCCGATGGATATTCTAAGCCGTAAGTTTTTTCTTTTGATGCGGCAGATGAGCACGCGCCACAAAATCGAAACCTACCGAGTGGGCACACCAAAAGAAAAAACACCTCGGATTAGAACCAACTCTGTGAGCTGAAAAAAGGCGCGAGGCTCGAGGCTCGAGGCAGAAAACAAGCGCAGCGCGTTTGAGATTTTTTGCGAAGCAAAAAAGACCCCGAGCGGTAGCGAGTGGGCGAATACAAGCCGAAGGCGCGTATAGATGCGTTTGTAAAACGCACCCGAAGGGCACGCAGCAGCGTGTCAAACGGTTTGCGTATGCAAACGCGAGTCAATGATGCCCGAGAGCGTTATTGTTGGCGTGATTATAAAAAAGAAAGCGTTTCAAGATGAAACGCTTTCAAACTTTTTATAATCTACGCCACGCCAACAATAACGCGCCCTCGCGCGGGCGCTGGAGCGCCATGCCATTGAAGGGCTTCGCACGCGGTTTCGCTTCGCTCAAGCCGCTATCCCACTTGTGGTTATCCCAAGCAAAGCGGAGATTTGCGCTACGCGCATCGCCGCGCCACAGAATCGAAACCCGCCGAGCGGGAAAAAGGCGGCAAATTGTGCTTA
>DAVZIV010000086.1:0-6200 GCA_052273125.1 Candidatus Merdousia sp.
CATTTCAAAATCCAGTCTCTCGGGTATGGGTTCGGGGGCGAGGACTTCGGCGGCAAAATTCGGCGGCAGGCCTATCTTTATGCGCTTTACTTCGCCGAGATGTCCGTTGCGCACGATTTCCGCGGCGTGGACGAACTTTGCAACCGACCTCTGCCAAGAGCCCGTCTGCCAGATAATGCCCGAAGTTTTTACGATGTCGCGCAAGACTTTGCCTTCGCGGATTGTGCGGGTGAGGGGCTTTTCGCCCCAGACGTCCTTGCCCGCCTGCGCGCAGGCAATGCCGATGATTGCGTGCCAGTGGTCGGGCGTTGCCGTCGATATTACGTCTACGTCTTTTCGGGCGAGGACTTCACGGAAGTCGTTATAGCAGGGAATGTCTTTGCCGAAGAGCTTGCGGGCGTTTTGCAACCCCGCCGTGCCGTTGTTGCCGTAGCCGTAGTACTGTCGGCCGGAAGTGTTGTTTACGTCGCAAAGGGCGACTATCTGCACGCGCTTGTCGCTGAAAAAGTTTCTTGTATTGTAGGTGCCCTGATTGCCGAGGCCTATGACGCCCATTGCAACCCTCTGGCTCGGGGCGACTGCGCCGTTTTTACCCAGCGCAGACGCGGGAATGATTGTCGGAAACCCGACTGCCGCGCCCATGAGCGCCATTTTCTTTACGAAATCTCTTCTGTCCATAATTGAATGCGTGTTGAATGTTTGTTTTCCCCCCCCAAAAAAAAATCTCAAACGATTGAGACGGGAGGGATTCTCGGCGGGATATTTTGCGCTGTCAAGCCTTTTTGTCTTGCAAAACGGACGCCGTATTTAGAATACTTTGCCAAGTTTTTGTCCCGTACGGGTTGCGGTCGGATTTGAATGCCGACAGCAGACCGTTATTGCGCGTCCGCCTCGGGAGGAAATTTTGCAAACTAATTAATCAGACAACAAAATATAAAATGAAGAAAATAATAATTGCATTTGCGGCTGTGTGTGCCTGCGTTTCGGCGTTCGCGGCGGTTTCGGTTAAATCGCCCGACGGCAGGCTCGAGGCAAAAATAGAGACAGACGGCGCGCTGAAATTCTCGCTTTACGCCGACGGCAAAAAGCTGCTGGAAAACGTCGAAATAGGAATGTCCACCGACCGCGGGGAGTTCGGCAAAGACGCAAAGGCTGTGTCGGTGCACAGCTCTTTCACCGACGCCTCGATAACGCCCGTCTACGGCATAAATTCCAAAATCCGCGACCGCTACAACCAGACGGAAATAGACTTTAAAACCTTCAAGATAGTTTTCCGCGCCTACGACGAAGCCGTTGCATACCGCTTTGTATCCAACGCGGGCAAGGGGCAGATGAAGGTGTTTTCGGAAAGGCTCGATTTGAACCTGCCGCAGAACCGCTGGCTTTGGGCTTCGTTTTCAAAGTCGGATATGGACTGCTACGAGGAAATTTTCAATCCCGTAAAAGTCTCGCAGACGAAGGGCGAACATTCCGTCTATCTGCCGCTGCTCATCAACACGCCCACGGCAAAAGTTGCGCTTGTGGAAAGCGACCTTCAGGCATACCCGATGTTGCACCTGCGCCACGACGATTCCGTCGGTCTGAAAGCGCATTTTGTGGCGTATCCCAAAGAAATGAAGCGCAGAAACAATTTTATGATAGGCTACAAGAGCTTTGAAAACTTCATAGCCAAGACCGACGCAGCGCGCGAATTCCCGTGGAGGGCGTTCATAGTCGCCCGCGACGACAGAGATTTGGCCGTCAACGACACCGTATACAAACTTGCCGCCCCCTCCAAGATGGCCGACACGTCGTGGATTTCCACGGGCGCGTGCGTATGGGAATGGTGGAGCGACTGGACTCTGGAAAAAGTCGATTTTGAAACCGGCGTCAACGACAAAACCTACCGCGCCTACATAGACTTTGCCGCCGAAAACTCCATTCCGTTCATTATGTTCGATGCGGGCTGGCTCGTCGGTCATGACGTCGGCGGAATGCCGAAGAACGTGCACGAGCGCATAAAGGACGGCAAGCCGTTCCTCGATGTGAAATCGCTCATCGAATACGCCCATTCGCGCGATGTAAAAGTAATTCTGTGGTGCTTGGGGCAGTCGCTTAACCTCTACGGAGAAGAGGCAATTCCGCTTATGAAAAGCTGGGGCGCCGACGGTCTGAAAGCCGATTTCTTCAACCGCGACGACCAGACCGCAATGGAGCTTTACTACCGCATTGCAAAAATCTGCGCCGACAACAAAATGCTGCTTGACTTGCACGGCTGCGCCAAGCCAGCCGGCTTGCAGCGCACGTATCCCAACGTTATAAATTTCGAGGCGGTTCGCGGTTTGGAAATGAACAAATTCATCAAGCCCAACGGCAAAAAGCGCTCCGTTCCCGTCTATTCCGACCACGACGTAAACATTGTAATGACGCGCATGCTTCAGGGCCCGATGGACTACACTCCCGGTGCAATGACCAACGTCAGGCAAAAATACTATGCGCCGAATTTCTCGATGCCCGCCTCGGCTACGACCCGCGCGCATCAGGGGGCGCTCTTCGTCCTCTACTACGCGCCGCTACAAATGCTTTGCGACAGCCCCTCGCGCTATGCAAAAGCGCCCGACTTCACTTCGTTTATAGCCTCCGTTCCCACAAATTGGGACGAATCTAAGGCAATTTGCGCGAAGATGGGCGAATACGTTGTTGTTGCGCGCCGCAAGGGCGACGTTTGGTACTTGGGCGGCATCGCCAACCAAAACGGCAAAGACGTTGAAATAGATCTTTCAAAATTCCTGCCCGACGGCGACTACGCCGCGGAGATACTCTCGGACACCGTAAATTCGGGCAAGACGCCGCAGGACTACAAAATGAGCGTGCGCTCAGTCTCGTCTTCCGACAAGCTCAAGTTTTCAATGAAGGAATCGGGGGGATTTGCCGTCAGGTTCACGCCCGAAAAATTCCCCGCGTTTTCAAACTTCATCAGAATGATTTTCGAGGAATAATGCAGTGCGACCACATATTGGTTGACGGCTGGAACGTAATCCACGCAGAGCCGAGCCTGTGCAAAATGCTCGCGCGCGACCCCGACGCCGCGCGCAAGGCATTGGCGAAAATGCTCGCGCCCGTCCACGATATGTATTCGCCGCGCATTACGGTTGTCTACGACGGCAACGGAAGCGACGTTTCCCTTTCGCGTCCCGACGCCGCCGTAAACACTTTCACGGAAGTCTTCACGCCGTCCTCGATGACGGCGGACGAGTTCATTGAGCGCTACTGCGTGCTTGCCAAAAACAAGTCGCGCATAGTGGTGATTTCAAACGACAATATGATTTGGCAGACCGTCTCGGTTCAGGGGGCGGTCTGTATGCGCATAGGCGAGATTGTCGAATGCGGACGCCGCGCCGCCGCCGACATAAATCGCCTTGCCTCCGAAATTAATTTCAAGACCGACAGGCTCTGGCGGGAGTCGGGAGGATTTGCGAAGCTTGACACCCTCGAGCTTGAAATAAACAGGATAAAATCCGACCTCTTTTCGTCGAAGAAAATGCGCAAAAAAATGCGCAAAACAGCCGAAAAAAATTCCGCGCAAAACGCGCAGCCCGAAAAAACGCAGCCCGAAAGCGGCAAGCCGCAAAAGCCGCGCGGGAATGCGCCCGCCGCGGGAACTGCGCAAAAGCTTTCGGCGGGGGACGCCCCCGACTGCCGCGCGGGCTCTGCGGGGCGGAAGACCAAGCCGCGCGCGGGGCTTGCGCAAACCAAGATGCGCGCCGCCGGCGCGCTCGGGGAGCTCGCGCCGAAGACGGGCAAGCGCAGGCTGCCGCACATCTTCAAAAATTTCGCGGAGCTTTCGCGTCATTCGGGCGGCTCCAAGAGGCGCTGACGGCGCGGAGTAGGCGTTCGGTTTGCGGTTGCGTCTGCGGGCGGTTTTCGCAAAAATAAAAAAAATAAAAAAATTCTTGACAAGAAATGGGCGGCGTAAAATATTGGCGAAAATCGGACGCGAGAGGCTTCCGAAAAAACAAACAAAGAAATGCAAAGTTGGTGGCGCAGTTTAAGGTCGTAGAAGTTTAAAAGATTTTTTAAACTTCGGCGGCCTTTTGTCTGGTCGCCTTTTTTTTGGCCCGAACAAAATGACACCAAATAAAGAACAATTCAAGAGCTTCGCCGCAGGGGCGAACGTCATACCCGTTTATTCGCAGGTTCTCGCCGATATGGAGACTCCCGTTTCGGTGTTCTCGAAACTCGAGAACCGCTTTGACGACTGTTTCCTTTTGGAGAGCGCCGAAAACGTCGACAACTGGGGGCGCTACTCGTTTCTGGGCTGCAATCCCAAGGCGGTATTTACCCTCAACGACAAACATTCGGTTTTGAAGTTCGCCGACGGACGCACGCAGGAATCGGTTTCCGCAGAGGGGCTTGAGCCGCTCGCGCCCCTGCGCAAATACATTGCGGGAAGAAAAATGGCGCGCATCGAAGCCCTGCCGTCCTTCGTCGGCGGCGCGGTGGGCTACTTCGGCTACGAATGCGTGAATATGTTCGAGGCTCTCCCCGAGCCCAAAGGCGCCCGCGTATGGGACGACGCGCGTTTCGCCCTTTACGACGACGCAATAGTTTTCGACAACCTCCGCCACACGGCGAAAATCGTCGCCTGCGTGCATACCGACGAGTACGAGAATCTCGACGCAGCCTATGCCGACGGCGAGCGCAGGGTTGCCGAGCTGACGGCGCTCTTCCGCTCCGAGCGCGTGGAGCATGCGTGCAGTCCGTGCCAGATTGATTTGAAATCGAATATGTCGCGCGAGGCGTTCTGCGCGATGGTCGAGAAGGCGAAGCGCTACATAATAGAGGGAGAGGCTATCCAAATTGTGCCCTCGCAAAAATTCTCCACCGATGCGGAAGTTGACGCAATTGCCGCATACAGGGCGCTGCGCCTAATAAATCCGTCGCCGTATATGTTCTTCATAAAGGGGAGCGGGCGCTACCTTGTGGGCTCTTCGCCCGAAACGCTGATCCGCTTCAAGGACGGCACCGCGCGCGTTCGCCCCATCGCGGGTACGCGCCGCCGCGGCGCCGACTTGGCGGAGGATATGCGCCTTGCCGACGAGCTTCTCTCAAACGAAAAGGAGCGCGCCGAGCACCTTATGCTTGTGGATTTGGGGCGCAACGACCTCTCGCGCTTCTGCAAAACGTCGAGCGTGAGGGTTCGCGAATTTATGAAGGTCGAGCGCTACTCGCACGTAATGCACCTTGTCTCCGACATCGGCGGCATTGTCCGCGACGGCACCGACGCATTCGACGCCCTAAAAGCCGCGTTCCCCGCGGGCACGCTCTCGGGCGCGCCGAAAATCCGCGCCATGGAAATCATAAACGAGCTCGAGCCGGAGCGCAGGGGCCCCTACGGCGGCGCGGCGGGCTACATAGGCTACTCCGGCGATATGGATTTGGCAATCACCATACGCACGCTGCAAATTGCCGACGGCAAAATGTCGGTACAGGCGGGCGCGGGAATAGTATTTGATTCCGTCCCCGAATTTGAATACGAGGAAACCCGCATTAAGTCGCGCGCGGTTGCAAAGGCGGTGGAGGCCGCCCAAAGCCTCGAATGCGCGGACGTAGGCGCTTTGATAAGATAGGAGTTTTTATGGTACTTTTAATTGATAATTACGATTCTTTCACATACAACTTGGTCGATTACGCCGCGTCTCTGGGCGCGGACGTGAAGGTTGTCCGCAACGACGCCATGAGCGCCGCCGAAATGTTCGCGCTCAATCCCGCAGCCGTGATAATTTCCCCGGGGCCGAGCAATCCGCAGCATGCGGGCGTGTGCGTCGAGTTCATACGCAAATTCGCGGGCAAAGTGCCGATGTTCGGCGTGTGTCTGGGAATGCAGTCTATGGGCTATGCCTTCGGCGGCGACATCGTTTCGGCAAAGCGCATAATGCACGGCAAGCTCAGCAAAATAACGCACTACGGCAAGGGAGTTTTCGAGGGAATGCCGGAAAACCTCTCGATGGTGCGTTACCACTCGCTGGCGGTTTCCGCCGACACGCTTCCGCCGTGTCTGGAAATTACGGCGGTTGCCGAAGACGGCGAAATAATGGGGCTGCGCCACAAAAAATTCGATGTCGAGGGCGTGCAGTTCCACCCCGAGTCGGTTTTGAGCTACGGCGGGAAACGGCTTATGGAAAACTTTCTGCGCCGCTCGGGGGCAATAAAATGAAAAA
>DAVZIV010000087.1:0-6106 GCA_052273125.1 Candidatus Merdousia sp.
TGCGAGCTTGCCGCGTGGATTTGCGCCAATTCACCGCTAAAATGGGACGACGTGTTGGAGCTTTCGCCGCTGCGGCTAAGGGACGTTTCAAAAGCTATCGCCCGCCGCCGCGCCCGCGACACCGTCGCGATGTTCGACGCCTACATCGCCGCAAACGGCGACGAAAAAGCCCTCAGTCGAATAAACAAAGACCTGAGGGCTGCCGAGGAGTAATTCTAATAACCGAGCCAACGCTTCATGTTGTCGGAGTGTTCATACCTCGCAGGAAAACGGAACAAGAAATACAACACATACCCTCCAATTCCGCATCCCAAGATGAAGAACACTACATTACAGAGAATATCAATCACGTTTTCCATTTTCTTACATAGGGATAAATTTCCCTCCGCCCCTGCATTTGGTGTTCGTGAAGAGGTGGTTTATCAGATGAAGAAAGAACAGGAATCCCACAACGCCCACGATGTAGAATACACATCCGAAGACGATGTCGAAAATCTGCATTAAAACTGTCGGCTCTGTTTCCATCTCCTTTTCTTTTTCAAATATCGCACAAAATTTTTAGAAATCAACAAAAATCGGACTAAAAAATGCCCCCATATCACATTGAAATTGACGTAAACGCAAAGATTGACGCCCTCGAACAGGTACAAAAAGCCCTCGATGAAATCAACGGGCGCGTTGGCGTTCTCAGCGAAAGCACAGGTAAAATGGAGAGTGTTATGACAGGCGCAATGATGAATATCGGAGCGCAACTCTCCAATCTTGCAATGAAAGTGCCGAGTTTTGCGGCGGTGACAATCCAAGCGTTCGGTCGGCAGGAAATGGCGGTGCAAAAGGTCTCCGAAGCCATACGCACACAGGGCGGCAGGGTTTCGGAGGTGCTGCCGATTATGCAAAACCTCGCCTCGGAAATCCAGCGCATTACGACTTACGGCGACGAGCAGGTTTTGGAAATGCAGGCGATGGCGTCGGCAATGGGGGTTAATTCCGCGCAGATGGAAGGCGCAATCCGCACGGCAATCGGGCTTTCGTCCGCGCTCGAGATGGACGTAATGACGGCAGTCAAAGCCGCGTCCGCCGCCGTGCAGGGCAAGACGGGCGCGTTGCAGGCATACATACCCGCTTTGTCCAAGTGCAAGACCGAAGCCGAAAAACTCGCGGAAGTCCAGAAACTTGCCGCGTCGGGATTCGCACAGGCCGAGGCGGGCGTGGACACGCTCGACGGCAGACTCAAACAGTGCGCCAACGCTTGGGGCGACTTGCAGGAAGTTATCGGCGAGGCATTCGCTCCCGCGGTCAAAAACGTTGCAACAATGTTGCGCGTTGTCTGCGAGCTCGTCACTTCGATGCCGATAGCCGTCAAAGCGTTGACGCTTTCGCTCACGTCGCTTGCGGTGGGCTTTGCGTTCACGAAGGTGGGCGGGTTGCTGAAAGTTGCCGATTCGTTCTTGGGCGTTGCGGGCGGAGTGCGGACGACGACCGCCGCGATGCACGGGCTAAACGCGGCAGTCCGCGCCAATCCGCTCGGGCTTTTGGCGACCGCCGTCACGGCGGCGATTCTCGGAATTTCGCAGCTGGTCGAATACGTTTCGAGCCTCACCGATGCCGAAGACGAGGAGGCGCAAAAAACCCGCGAAGCCTACGAGGCGCGCCGCCGCGAGGCCGCCGAAATACGCAAGGCTGCGGGCGTGATTGCCGACTACGAAGCTGAGCTCAAAAAGGCAAACGCCTCTGCGTCCGACACCGCGGAATCAATCGAAAAGCTCTCGGCGGAAATCGCCAGTCTCGAAGCCGCGCAGGGAAACGGTGCAACGAACGCCGTCGAAAACGCCCAAAAGTTGGTCGAGAAAAAGCGCGAACTTGCCGAGCTGCAAAAGCTCTACGTCGAACGCGTCAAGGCTGCCGCCGCCGCCGAATTTGAGTCGATGACGAACCGCGAAGTTGAGCGCAAATACCAAGTTGAAAAAGACCTCAACGCCGCGCGCGCGGTGGGAATAGAGCGCATCGTCAAGTTCCGCGAGGCGGAGCTTGCTCACGTCGAACTTGCGCAGAAAGCACTCGAAATCCAGAAAAAATACTACGCCGACCACGCACACTTGGTGAACTCGGAACAAGACCGCGTCAGGATTATGACCGACGCCGAAAAATTCGCCAAGATGAAGCTCGGCGAACTCCAACAAGAAGCCGATACCCGAAAGTGGCTCAACGCCGAAACGGAATCGGCAAAGACGCGGCAGCACGATTTGGAGCTGGAAATTCTCCGCGCCAGAGCCTCGGGCAACGAGTCGCTTGCGCGCGAGCTTGAGGCGCAGCGGCGCATAGCCCAGCTTGCCAACGAAATCTTCGAGAGTTCCCGCCGCGAGGGAATGAGTCGCGCAGAACTTGAAGCTTTGCAGAATTCCGCAAACGCGCAGGCGCGCGAACGCTTCAACCTTGAAAAGTCAATCACCGACGAAGCCCAGCGGCAGAACCTCGCCAAGAACGCGCAGGCGAAAATCGAGGACATAATTTTGGCGAACAAAATCGAGCAGCTGAAATCGGAAGGCAAGATTGCCGAGGCGCAGGAGCTTGAGCAGGAGCGCGAAATCAAGCGCACAATGGCGGGCTTGCAGGGCGTGTCGGAGGAGGACAAAAAGAAACTCGCCGACATGATGCGCCAGACAAACGATTTCAAGGCTTCGCAGAATGGGCAGTTGTCGGCGGGCGGAGTGCGCGGCGGCGAAGACTTTTCTTCGGCGTTGTCGCGGAAAAATTCGATGATGGGCGGCATGTCCGCCGGCGGGCAGAATACTTTGACTTCGGGCGGGCGCGGCAGAAACGGAATGCCCGCGACCGTTTCGGCGAAATACGCCGACAAATACGCGCAGTTCAAGGAAGCCCGCAAAAGCGGCGCAATCGGCGCGAATGTCGGCTGGACGGATTTCCGCGACGGCAAAACGGGCGTCGGAGGGGTTTCGAAAGAACGTCGGCAGGCGCAGGCGCGCGGGATTCTGGATTCCGCCGGGGAAACCGCGCGGCAGATGTCGGGCCTCGCTCCGAAAGGAGTCGCCGACAGTGCTTCAAGTTTGATGTCGCCCCGGACGCAGCGCAAAAATCCTGCGGCTAAGGCTGCCCAGCCGACGCCCGCAACCGCCGACGCGGCTCTCGGGCAGGAGCTTCAAAAGCGCGGCTCGGACGGCAAGGGCGGCGACCCCAAAAAGAACACCGACAACATCGAAAAAATGACAAAGGCTCTCGACGACTGCCTGCAATCGCTCAAAGACATCAAAAACAACACGGCCGCAATGGCCACCAAAAAGAAGGACAACTAATGAGGGACGACGTTTTCGACAACCGCTGCTACGACGACCTTTTCCGCCGGGTTTTCGAATTCGAGCAATACGGCGGGCGCAAGGACATTTTCTGGCTCGAGCTTGACTATTACATCACGCGCGACTGTTTTGTTTCCAGAATCGGCGCGGCGTTGGACGTTTCGATGAAGTCGTTTTCGGGTAACGAAATTTTCCGCGACGCGCTCGACCGCGACGCCATCGCCGCAATCCCCTACAAGGTAATCGACGAGCGCGTCGAGCCTCAGACGGCGTTTCAGGACATCTACAAGGTGACGGAGGTATACGGCTACGCGCCGCCGGAGACGTTCAATTCGTATTCGGGCGAAGTCGTCCAATTCCCCGCATTGCGCGACACTTCGGCGGAAAACAAAGTCGAAGCCAGCGTCACTTTTAAATATATACTCGGGCAGATTGTTTTTACCGACACGAACAACCAATTCAACGTGGGCGATTCACTCTCGTTTATGATGGCAAGAAAACTGATAAACCCGACGAACAATTATTGGGCATATGCGGCGCGGGCGACGCAACTTTCGCAGGTTGTGGAAGTCCGCATCGAAAGCAGTGCCAGAGTTTGCTATTGCACCGACGTGAGTTGGTATGTTCCCGAATCGGGCGCAAACGCCGATTCGCAGACGCTGATTACGGGCTACGGCGGCTCTCGCGGCGGAACGGCAACGCGCGGCTTCACCGTTCGAGACCAGTTCAATGCGCAGGCGAGCATCACGAATTTCATCACCTACCATACGGCATTTCCGGGCGTCGATGACCGCCTGAAAATTTTTGCGGGCGACAACGAAGTGCAGGAAATCAATTCCGCCACAACGCCGACATTCGCACAGTGGCAGACGTGGAAAACCGACGGAACACTCGTGTGCCTGTTAGAGCCCGAAATAGCACAGGTCGGCTCGTTATATAAAAAGACCGTCAAAAAGTGCCGCGCCCGATGAACGGTGAAATGTTGCGGGGGCACTGCAAACACACCCAACAACAAAAGCTCGTGTGAAAAAATCGGGCGAATTTTGAAAACTACGACTACATTTTCCAAGAAACGACCTCCAACTTTGAAAATGCTGGGCGATTTTTGAAATCAACCCCCACAATCCGAACCTTGCAACACCCACGCAAACAAAATGCAGCCCCCTTGCAACCAAACTGCAACGGGGGCTTTTTACTGGCGGAAAATTGCCAAAATGGTCAAACGTTTGGCACAACTACGTCAAACCTTCTGGCGCGATACAGAACTCAACGCAAAAATCGCCGCGCCACAAAAAAAACTTGCAAATTGTTGGGGGGGGGGGTAATTTCAGCTACGTAACCATAGGAAAGGATTATATATGCACAAAAAATTATTGACGACACTATGCGCCGCAGCCCTTGCTGCATCGGCTTTCGCGGAAAGAACATTGTTCATCTCTGAGACGGGCGGCAACTGGACCGACGCCTCGACTTGGACGGAAAACGGCGCGGCTACAACAGCCCCCTTGGACGGCGAAAGTATTCTCCTGCGCGCAGACGCGAAGTCGGGTGTGCTGACCATTGATACCGACGCAACCGTAAACAACATTTCGGTGTGGGGTAAAAACCAGAACATCTCCATCAACGAAAATAAAACTTTCACCGTAAAAAGTGGAGACATCAGCGCAGGCGTAAATCTCCAGAATATAAAAACTGTAATTTCGGGCGCAGGCACCTTGAGGGGCGTTGGCGATACCCTGACAATCTACGGCGGCAATGCAGGCGCTTCGCTCGAGGTTTCCTCAAATGCACTGCTTAAAACAATTTCGTTCAACCCGAAAACGGTCTATTACGACGGTACTCCCGCAACGGTTCTTTTCAACGCAAGCGGTTCGAACAGCTTTACTACGGGCTTGGTTTCGGGTCAGACGTACTACGACCGGATCACAATCAACGGACATTCGAAGTACTCGAATTTGGCGGTAAAGATTGCGGGCAACGCAACAGTCGGCGATATCAGACTTGAAAATAATTCCAAACTGATAATCGACTCTTCAAACTTCACAATGAAGGGGCAGTATGGCGCCGCCGAAGTGAACAAATCTACCCTCGAGCTTGTCGGAGGGAAAGGCAAACCCTACATCATCCCCGCGAAGGTGCGTCTCAATGGCGGTTCTACGCTTGTCCTCACAGGCGACAACGCCTATACATACCTCGTCAACGGCCTTTTCAATTACGGGGATAACACCAATACTTTGGTAGTCAACGGAAAGACGTCGATGGCGGGGCTTTGCGTCTACGACAAAGCCGACCTTTCCGAAAAGGTTTTCAAAATCGAGTTGGGCGAAATGGCCGAAGGTCAGGACTACCTGCTTCAGCTGACAAACCTCACCAAGGAAGCCGGACACAAAGACATTCTTGCAACTAACAGTCTGACGAAAACAACATCGATCGTTTCGGGTTCCGCAAGCCGCGAAGTCTTGGGCTTCTACGTTGAATTTGTCAACTTCGACAACGGCAAAGTAAAGCTTCTCAACGACCTCCTAACAGCCGAAGACTGGGAACACGTCAGAGCCGCAGGCTGGGAAAACTTCCGCCTTGTTGACGGTTACATTACTGCCGACAAGATTCCCGAACCCTCTACGTACGCCGCAATTTTCGGCGCCGCCGCCCTTGCATTTGCCGCTTGGCGCAAACGCAAATAGCGCGCGAAAATCCAAATTTCCCAAACCAAAACTTCGACGGTTTTTTTCCGCCGAAGTTTTTTTCTTTTGGCGCGGGCGCAGGTGCGCTTCCTTCTTTTGGCGCAGGGTATT
>DAVZIV010000088.1:0-6098 GCA_052273125.1 Candidatus Merdousia sp.
AAAAAACAATGCGCCCTCGCAGCTTTTTTTTAAAATTTGACAACGGGGGGCTACTCGCCCAATATCGGGGCTAAAGTAATACGATTATGATAGACGTAAAAATTTTAAGAGAACAGCCCGAAAAAGTGAAACGACTCGTGGGCTTGAAAAAATTCGATTGCGACATCGACGCAATCATAGCATTCGACGCCGTTCGCCGTCAGGCAGTATCGGCATTTGAAGACGCCCGCGCCGCGCAAAACACGGCAAGCAAGGCTCTGGCGGAATTGCCGAAAGGCTCGCCCGAGTTCAAGGAAAAGGTCGCAGAGCTGAAAACGGTTTCGGCAAAGGTGAAGGAATTGGAAGCCGCCGCCGACGAAGCCGAAAAGAAGTGGAAGCAGATGCTGCTTACAATTCCGAACCTCCCCGACGCCTCCGTGCCCGTGGGCAAGTCGGACAAAGACAATGTTACACTCTACACTTGGGGCAATATAGACGCCGTCAAGAACGCAAAGCCGCACTGGGATTTGGATTTCTTTGAAAAGAATCTCGACTTCAAACGCGGCGTAAAGGTTACGGGGGCGGGATTCCCGTTCTACGTCGGCGACATGGCGCGTCTGGTGCGCTCGCTCTTGGCGTTGTTTTTGGACGAAGCCCGCAACAACGGCTACACCGAACTTATGTGCCCGATAATGGTCAACGCCGCGAGCGCGACTGCCACTGGCCAGCTGCCCGACAAAGAGGGACAGATGTACCACGACAATCAGGACGACTACTATATGATTCCCACGGCGGAAGTTCCTATTACCAATTTCTATCGCGACGAAACTTTTGAGGAATCGCAACTGCCAATCTACGCTTGCGGCTACACGCCGTGCTTCCGCAGAGAAGCCGGCAGCTGGGGCAAAGACGTGCGCGGGCTCAACCGCCTGCACCAGTTCGACAAGGTTGAACTCGTCAAATGGGTTCACCCCGACAAGGGCTTCGAGGAGCTCGACAACCTCAGAAAAGACGCGGAAAAAATCCTGCAAAAACTCAACCTGCCCTACCGCGTGCTGGCAATCTGCACGGGCGACATCGGTTTCCCCCACGCAAAGCAGTACGACCTTGAAGTCTGGGCGGCGGGTCAGCAAAAGTGGCTCGAAGTTTCAAGCTGCTCTTGCTTTACCGACTTTCAGGCGCGCCGAGCAAACATACGCTTCAGACCCGCCGACGGCGGCAAGCCTCGCCACGTCTATACGCTCAACGGCTCGGGATTGGCGGTGCCGCGCGTGCTCGCCGCGCTGCTTGAAAACAACGTGCGCGACGACGGCAAAGTGGAAGTTCCCGAAGTTCTGCGCAAGTGGTACGGCTGCGAAACCATAGGCTAATCAACCAATTTTAGGCTGCAATAAATGTTTGAAAACCTGACCGAAAGCCTGTCGAAGGCGTTCCGCAACCTGCGGGGCGTCGGGAAATTGACGGAGGAAAATATGGCGGAGGCTCTCGCGGAAGTCCGCAAAGCCCTGCTTTCCGCCGATGTGCACTTCAAAGTTGCGCGCGAATTTACCGAAAAGGTAAAGACAGAGTGCATAGGCAAAGAGGTGATAAAATCCATCACCCCCGGTCAGCAAATAATAAAAATCATCAACGACGAGCTCGTAGAGCTTCTCGGCGGCAACCAAACCGCCCTTTCCGACGCGCGCCCGTTGAAGATAATGATGGTCGGCCTCCACGGCTCGGGCAAAACGACGACTTCGGCAAAGCTGGCGCTGCTCCTCAAGAAGCAGGGACTCACCCCCGCGCTCATAGCCTGCGATGTCTACCGCCCCGCCGCAATCGACCAGCTCGAAGCCCTCGGCGCTCAGGCGGGCATAAAAGTCTATTCCGACAGAGCCGAAAAAGACGTACCCGCGCTCGCCGAAAGGCTTTCAAAACGGGCGCTCGCCGACGGCGCAAACGCAGTGATTTTCGACACCGCGGGCAGACTGCAAATTGACGAAGCGCTCATTGAAGAAATCAAGCTTCTGCGTCAAATGGTATCGCCGAACGAAGTCCTGCTAATTGCCGACGCCGCCCTCGGTCAGGAAGCGGTAAACGTGGCAAAGGCCTTTAACGACGCCGTTTCGCTGACTGGCGTAGTGCTGACAAAGCTCGACGGCGACGCCCGCGGCGGCGCGGCGGTTTCAATCAAAACCGTTTCGGGCGCGCCCATAAAATTTGCGGGCGTGGGCGAAAAACTTTCCGAAATAGAAGTATTCCACCCCGACCGAATGGCGCAGCGAATCCTCGGCATGGGCGACGTTGTTTCGCTTGTCGAAAAGGCGCAGGAAAATCTCGACATGGCGGAAGCCGAAAAGATGGCCGAAAAACTCCGCCGCGCCGAATTCGACTTGGAGGACTTTCTCTCGCAAATGCGCCAAATTAAAAAGCTCGGCTCGATGGGCAGCATTGTAAAAATGCTCCCCGGAATGAGCGGCATAAACATAGGCGAGCGCGAAGAAAAGAAAATGCGCCAGACAGAGGCTATCATTCTTTCGATGACCCCCAAGGAACGCCGCAATCCGCAAATTCTAAACGCGCGCCGACGCCTTAGAATTGCAAACGGCTCGGGCACGCAAGTGCGCGATGTAAACGCGCTTCTCAAACAGTTTGAGGGAATGCGCAAGATGATGAAAATGCTCAAGGGCGAAAAAGGCAAGAGGCGCATGATGGGACTGATGAGCTCCCTAAAAAAGTTGTGAGGACGCGAGAGCGTAATGGTTGGCGTGATTATAAAAAAAAAGAAAGCGTTTCAAAATGAAACGCTTTCAAACTTTTTATAATCCACGCCACGTCAACCGTTACGCGGCGTCGCGCGTTTTTTAAAAAGGTGTCAAATTGCACTTAAAAACGCGACTTTGCGGAATGCGAGCGCCGAAGACAGTACGTTTAGTACGGCAAGGTGCGAGCACTACGCGAAACGCGTTTTTAAGCCAATTTCACGCCTTTTTACTACTTGCGTTCGGCAAGATACTTGTACTTAGCCCAGCGGGCGTTGACAAAGTTCTGTGCCTTTTCGTCCAAATCCTTGGCGCGTTCGGGGTTCGTTCTCATCAGAGCCGCAAAGCGGTTTTCCGCCTTCATGTAATCCACTACGGGAATCTTCGGGTCTTTCGAGTCGAGCTGGAATGGGTTGAGGCCTTGGGTAATTCTGCGCGGATCGTATCTGTACAGCGGCCAGTAGCCGGAATCGACAGCCGCCTTTTGCTGAGCGGGACCGTTGATGAGGTTGTAGCCGTGGTTGATGCAGTGGCTGTAGGCGATGATGAGCGAAGAACCTTCGTAGCTGTCGGCTTCCGCCAGCGCCTTGACCGCCTGTGCGTCGTTCGCGCCGATGGCAATCTGGGCAACGTATACATTGCCGTAATCGACCGCCAACATACCGATGTCCTTTTTCGGAACGCTCTTGCCCTGCGAAGCGAACTTGGCAACCGCTCCAATAGGTGTGGACTTGCTCTGCTGTCCGCCCGTGTTGGAGTACACTTCGGTATCGAGAATGATGACATTGACGTTTTTGCCGCTTGCCAAAACGTGGTCTACGCCGCCGTAGCCGATGTCGTATGCCCAACCGTCGCCGCCGACAATCCATACGGAGTGGTTGACGAGGTCGTCTGCAACAGACTTGAGTGCGAGGGCGTCAATGGAGGTTTCGTCAGCCAGCTTTGTCTTCAAAGCGGCTACGCGTTCGCGCTGCTTTACAATGCCGGCTTCCGTTGTCTGGTCGGCTTCGAGAAGTTCCTTTACGAAATCGTCGCCGAGCTTCGGAGCAAGACGCGTGAGCAGCTCCTTGCCCATTGCCTGTTTCATATCGAGCGAGATTCTGAAGCCGAAGCCGAATTCCGCATTGTCTTCAAAGAGCGAATTCGCCCAAGCGGGGCCTCTGCCGTCCTGATTTACGCAGTAAGGCGTTGTGGGCAAGTTGCCGCCGTAAATCGAAGAGCAGCCCGTGGCGTTGGCGATGTAGAGCCTGTCGCCGAAAAGCTGGGTGAGCGTGCGGACATACGGAGTTTCGCCGCAGCCTGCGCAGCAGCCCGAGAATTCAAACAGCGGCTGGCGGAACTGGACTTCCTTGACGGTCGTGCCGAGCGAGAGCCTGTCGGGATTGGGAATGTCGAGGAAGAACTTGAAGTTCTGGCGTTCCTTTTCGCGGACGGGTTCTTGAGCAACCATATTCAGCGCCTTTACGCCTTCTTCGGTCTTGCTCTTTGCCGGACATACCGTAGCGCAGAGACCGCAACCCGTACAGTCTTCGGGGGCAACCTGAACCGTGAAAGAGTAGTCTGCGTACTTTTCCTTGTCCTTGGGCAGCGGACGGTAGGCCGTGTGCTTGAAGGATTCGGGCGCTTTCGCCAATTCGCTGTTGGGATAGAATTTCACGCGGATGGCGGCGTGCGGGCAGATTGTTGCACACTTTGCGCACTGTATGCACAAGTCGGGATTCCACGCGGGAACTTCTATTGCTATGTTGCGCTTTTCCCACTGCGTTGTAGCCGACGGCCAAGTGCCGTCTACGGGAAGAGCCGAAACGGGAAGCTTGTCGCCCTCTTCGCGCATCATCGCCGCCGTTACGCGCTGCACGAAATCGGGAGCTTCCGCTGCGACTGTGGGAGCGTAGCCCTCCTTCGCCGAAACTGCCGAGGGGACTTCGACCTTTTCGAGGTTGGCGACCGACGCGTCAACTGCGGCAAAGTTCTTCTGGACGACCTGCGGTCCCTTCTTGCTGTACGTTTTTTCGATAGCGCCCTTAATCTTTGCAATGGCTTCGTCTTTGGGAAGAACGCCCGAGATTGCAAAGTAGCAAGTCTGCATTATGGTGTTGATTCTTCCGCCCATTCCGACGGCCTTTGCAACTTTGTAGGCGTCTATGACGTAGAATTGAAGCTGCTTGTCAATGATGGTCTGCTGAACGACCTTGTTGAGGTGATTCCAAACGTCCTTGGCGCTGTAAATGGAGTTCAACAGGAAGACCGCGCCCTTGTCTGCGCAAGCCAAAACGTTGTACTTTTCCATGAACGAGAACTGGTGGCAACCCACGAACTGCGCATTGTAAACCAAGTACGGAGCTTTGATGGGGTTGGGGCCGAAACGCAGGTGCGAAACCGTTATGCCGCCGCTCTTTTTCGAGTCGTATACGAAGTACGCCTGAGCGTAGTTGGGCGTTTCGTGCCCGATGATTTTAATGGTGTTCTTGTTCGCGCCGACAGTGCCGTCTGACCCCAAGCCGAAGAATACGGCGCTCTTTACGCCGCTGTCGTCAAGCTTGAATGATTCGTCGTAGGAGATGGACTTGTGCGAAACGTCGTCGTTGATGCCTACGGAGAAGTGGTTGATGGGGTCGGCAGCCTTCATGTTGTCGAAGACGCCCTTTGCCATCGCGGGAGTGTAGTCCTTTGAGCCGAGCGCGAAGCGGCCGCCGATTACAACGGGGTCGAAAGAGCGCGGCACATAGCCGCTGTTGCGGGCTTCGGCGATTGTCGCGGCGACTTCCTCGTAAAGGGGTTCGCCCATTGCGCCGAGTTCCTTCGTTCTGTCCAGAACGGTGATTTTCTTGACCGTCTGCGGAATTGCCTCCACAAACATCTTCGCGCTGAAGGGGCGGAACATTCTGATTTTGAGAACGCCGACCTTTGCGCCAGATGCGTTGAGAACCTTGGCGACTTCTTCAGTCGTTTCCGCGCCGCTGCCCATTACTACTACTATTTCCTCCGCATCGGGAGCGCCGCAGTATTCGTAGGGCTTGTAGGTTCTGCCCGTGAGCTTGCCGAGCTTTTCCATCTGTTCGGCGACGATTTCCGCGCACTTTGCATAGTAGGGATTGCGCGCCTCCCAAGACTGGAAGTAAACGTCGGGATTCTGAGCCGTGCCCCTGATGAAGGGCTTTTCGGGGCTCAGCGCGCGGTTACGGACTTCCAAAATTTTTTCGTAGGGCAGCATCTGCTGGACGATTTCGTCGGAAATGGTCTCGTACGTGTTGATTTCGTGCGAAGTTCTGAAACCGTCGAAGAAGTGCATGAACGGCACGCGCGAAAGCAGCGTGGAGGCGTGGCTATGAGCGCCATATCGTGGGCTTCCTGAGCGCTGTTGGAGCACAGCATTGC
>DAVZIV010000089.1:0-6000 GCA_052273125.1 Candidatus Merdousia sp.
GCGAAAAGCTCGCGAAAACGTGCGGCGGCACGGTGATTGTAAAAACAGGCGAATACGGCGCAATGCTCTTCCACAAGGAGGGGTTCTTTGTCGTCCCCGCATACCCCGTGCGCGAGCTCCACGACCCGACCGGCGCGGGCGACTCTTTTGCGGGCGCGCTCGTGGGCTACTTGGCCGGCGAGGACAAAACCGACTTCGCCGCAATAAAGCGCGGCATGGTCTACGCCGCCGCCACGGCCTCCATCACGGTTGAGTCGTTCTCCTGCTACAAACTCGAACGCTCGGGGCGCGACGAAATAGAGCGCCGCGCCGAATACATAAAACAAATTTCACGCTTGTAAAATGATTCTTGAAATTGCACAGAAGGCGCGTGCGGCAAGTCTCGAACTCGCCGTCGTCTCGACCGAATCGAAAAACGCGGCACTCTCCGCCACCGCGGCGAATCTGCGCGCCTCGGCTGCGGAAATTCTCGAGGCGAACGCACTGGATTTGCAAAAGGCAAAAGCTTCGGGTATGTCGAAGCCGATGCTTGAACGGCTCGCGCTTTCGCCCGAAAAGATAGAAGCGATAGCCGTCGGCGTTGAGCAGGTCGTAAAACTGCCCGATCCCGTGGGCGTTGTTTTGGAAAAAACCGTGCGCCCCAACGGGCTTGAAATAAGCAAGGTCAGTACTCCGATAGGCGTAATTGCAATCATCTATGAAAGCCGCCCGAACGTAACCATAGACTGCGCGGCGCTGTGCCTAAAAAGCGGCAATGCGGCAATTCTGCGCGGCGGCAGCGAGGCGTTTAAAACGAATATGGCGCTTGCCGAAGTGGTGTCAAAATCCCTCGCGCAGGCTGGGCTTAACCCCGACTGCGTGCAGGTAATTCCCACGAGCGACCGCGCCGTACTTTCGGAAATGCTGAAGCTCAACCAGTACATAAACTGCGTCATTCCCAGAGGCGGCGAGGGGCTTATTGGGTTCGTGGTGGAAACGTCCACAATACCCGTGCTCAAGCACTACAAAGGCGTCTGTACCGTCTATGTGGACAAATTCGCCGACGCTAAAATGGCTGACATTCTCTCAATAGACGCAAAGTGCCAGCGCCCGAGCGTCTGCAACGCCGCGGAAAATCTGATTGTCCATAAAGCCTGCGCAGACAGACTTCTTCCCGAAATCGCGGCAAGGCTCGCCGAACGCGGCGTTGAAATAAGGGCGTCTGCGCGCGCCGCCGACATACTTTCCAAAGCGGGCATTGCGTGCGAGGCGGCAACCGCCGGGGATTTCAAAACCGAATACACAGACCTCATCATTTCCGTAGACGTGGTTGATTCATTGCAGTCGGCAATAGATTTCATAAACGAAAACGGCTCGGGGCATTCCGATTTGATTATAACTTCCGACGCCGCGCGCGCCGCGGAGTTCCAAAACAAGGTGGATTCTTCGACGGTCTATTGGAACGCGTCCACGCGCTTCACCGACGGCTTCGAGTTCGGCTTGGGCGCGGAAATCGGGATTTCGACCGACAAGCTCCACGCCCGCGGCCCGATGGGCTTGCGCGAGCTTTGCTCCTACAAATATAAAGTTTGCGGAACGGGTCAGACCCGCGGCAAACCCGCATTCTAAACAAGGATTTTTGCGATATGCAGACGCCGCCGAACATTCCCGAGACAGACGAAGGCAAAAACGCCTCCGTACCCGCCGCGGCGTCGGGGCGCAAAAAGCGGCGCAAATTGAGAGCCGCAAAAGCTTCCGACTACGAATACGTCTACGTAGACGCCGACGAGGCTCGAGAGCTTGACGAAGAGGAAAAAGAACTTGCCGAATCGGGCGAATTCGGGGGCTTTATTCCGCCTCCTTCTCCGTTTGCAAACGGACTTCCCCCCGCAACGCCGTTCCCGTATCCGCCCCCGCCGCCGATTCCCGCGCGGCAGCCGTACGGCTACGCGGATTTCGATTCCGACGCCGCGGATGACGACGAAGATTACGGGGAAGACTCCGCCGAAGAATTTGAGGAAATTCCCGAGCAGCCCGCGCGCCGCCAGCGCGAAAACGCGGCGTCTTCCGTCGCCGTGATGAAGAGCCGCGTGGGCAGGGAAATGCTCGAGCGCGGCCAGCGTCAGGAGGTTATGGTAGAGCGCGGACGCTCGGCAATGTTCTGGCTCAACCAGCTAAAAGTCGTATTTTCGATTGCCCTGTTTGCGCTGCTGTGTACAACCTGCGCATACGTCGTGAAATCCTACTACGACAGACAGACGCAGGAATACGACGCTTCCGCCGAGGCCGCTGCCGAGTCGGAAAGCAAATTGCCTTGGCGTGTGCCCGAAGGCCGCGTGCGCTCGTGCCTTGAAGATTTCTACGCGGCGCTCGGGGTGAAGTCGGCATACAGCGCCGGCGACGACCTGTTCCTAAAGGGCAAAATCACATACGCGGGCGGGCAGCTCAAAAGCATTTACGGAATAGTCAAACAAGTCGAAAACCTGATGTACGTCAAGGCCGGCGGCGACGGGGATTTCCGCGCATACTATGCGGATATGTCAAGCGGCGCGGCGCAGAGACTTCTCGACGGCGGAATGGCGGGAACAAAGCGCGATCTGGGCGAGTTTGATTCCGTAGTGGCGCGCTCGCTGATTTCTTTCGACGAAATCCTCTTTGCTCAGGCGTTCTCGCGCAACTACGGCAAGGACGATTCCACCAGAATAACCTACGATGGCGAAACCGAAGTCGGCGGCGTTCTGTGCCGAACGCTCTCCTTCAACGACGGCGAAAACACGAAAGCGAGCTTCTTCTTCGACGTCCGCACTGGGCTGCTCGTTCGCGCGGTTATGAAAACCGCAAACAACGTCTGCGAAGTTTCCTACTCGGACTATGCGGAATTCGACGACGGGCGCAAATACCCGTTTACGCGCGCAATCACAATAAATTCAAAACCCTACGCGACGATAAAGTTCGACATCGTGCTAAAACGCGAAGGCCTCATCTTCCCGAGCTAACCCACCCCTTCGCCTCCGCGTAAAATGCGGCCGATTTCAAATTTTTTTGGAAAACAGTAGATTTTTTGCGCGGAATTTTCCGCGCTTTTTTTTTGAAAGAAATGTTCTGAAAAATTGTCAGTTTTTGATAAAAATACCCATTCAGGGCTTTTGGCAGTAAAAAAAGAAGCCGCCCACAATCGCAGTTGTGGGCGGCGGGACTTATCACTTTTGTCATTTAGAAAGGAGGTGAAAAAAATGAAAAAGTCCAGATTGTTTTCAAGAATCGCGGCGGCTACTCGATAGAGATAGGCCGCCGAGAAACCTGAAACTGCGCGACATTCGCAGATGTTCTGCGGATTGTCAAGTTAAACGGGTTTAGGGCCAAAACCAAGACATTTACTGTGTCAAGAAAAAATGCGTACGTCCGTGTCTGAATACCGTTCCGAATCGGCTGTTTTGTATAGACGCCGCCGTTAGCGGCGGCGCTTGCGGGGGCGTTTGGTTTGTGTCGGAATTTCGGCGAGGGAAAAGTCTATCTGCCGTTTATAGACATCGACGCTTTCCACTTTCAGGCGAACTTTGTCGCCGAGTTTGAAGCTTTGGTTCGTCCGCCGCCCGTTGAGGGCTGTGCCGTCGTCGCTGATTCTGTAGATGTCGTCGGTGAGCGAGTGCACGTGCACGAAGCCGAATGCCGCCGATTCCGTCAGTTCCACGAAGAATCCGTGTCCGGTAATCGATGTTATTATTCCGTCGAAAACTTGCCCGCTGCCCGCCGCGCGAGAGAAAAATTCCACGAGCTTTATTTTGCGCGATTCGCGCTCCGCCTCCGCCGAATTTTGTTCGGTGTATGTAATATGGTCGGCGATTTTTTCGAGGGCGTCTTTTGAAATCAGCTGTTCCTGCGTTTTCGACGTGTATTTTGCCTTTGTAAGCCGCATCAGGAAGCCGAGGTTTCTGTGCGTTGTGAGGTCGGCGTAGCGGCGGATTGGCGAAGTGAAATGCGCGTAGAATTTTTTGTTGAGCCCGTAGTGCCCGTCGGGGCTGGCGCGGTAGACTGCGCGTTTGAGGCTGCGCAGAAACTTTGTTTTCAGAATAGCCGACTGCGGGTGTGCGCCGATTTCCGAGAGCGTTTTTATGACTTCGCGGCGCTGGGAGAGGTCGCCGCAGGTTATGCCGAAGAGCTGGAGTTCCTCGCGCAGGTCGTCGAGCTTGTCCTGATCGGGGTTGTCGTGCACGCGCGAAATATAGGGGATTTTGTTTTGGAAGAGTTCGCGCGCGACAGCCTCGTTTGCCGCGAGCATAAATTCCTCGACAAGCTGGTGGCTTTCGTCGGAGACAATTTTTTCCACCCTGTCGGCGTATCCGTCGGCGTTGCAGAAGATTTTAAATTCGGGAACTTCCAAGTCGAGCGCGCCCTTGCGCATGCGCTTTTTACGCAGCACGGCGGCTATGGACCACAGCTTGTTCACGGCGCCGCGCAGTTTTACGATGTCGGCGTCGTCCATATCGACGAGCGACTTTCCCGCGTATGCCGTCTCGTACCGCGCGGGCGGTTTTACGGCACGTATTTTTGCGAGGTTGTCGGTCTTGAGCATTGCGTATGCCTGCTCGTAGCTGAGGCGCTTGTCGCTGCGTATCACCGAGTCGGCGAACGACACGCTCAGGCAGTCGCCCGTCGGGTCGAAGGATAAAAACACGCTTTTTACAAGCCTGTCTTCGTTTTCCACAAGAGAGCATATCCCGTTCGAGAGCGCCTCGGGAAGCATCGGCACGACCGTTCCCGTAAGGTACGTCGAGTTGCCGCGCTTGCGCGCCTCGCGGTCGAGGGCGGAATTGGGGCGGACGTAGTAGGAGACGTCGGCGATGTGCACGCCGACAGTCCAGCCGCCGTGCTTGTCGGTGTCTATGGAGATGGCGTCGTCGAAGTCGCGCGCGTCTTCGGGGTCTATTGTTATGGTGAAGAGGTTGCGGGCGTCGAGCCTGCCGCGGAGGTCTTTGGGTGAAACCGTCTGGGGCGCTTTTTCCGCGTCGGATAGAACCGACGGCGGGAACGAAGCTTCCAGCTTGTATTTTGAAAGCAGCGCCTTGTATTCGGACATCGGCGTGTGGCTGCGCCCGAAATTTTCTATTATTTCTCCGGTCGGATTTATGTGGCGCTGAGTCCATTCGTTGAGGCGCACAAGAACTTTGTCGTCCTCTTTCGGGGCGGGAACAACCGCGCATTTTTCGGGCGGCGGCACGATGACGTCGTAGAAGAAATGGGGGTCGTCTGGGACTATGTGCCAGAAGTTGTACGAGCGCCTGAGCGTGCCCGAGAGCGTTTGGCTTCCGCGCTCGAGAATGCGCACGACTTTTGCGTAGCGCTTTTCGTATTCCGAATTCCTGCGGCGGCTTTCCGCCGAGTTCGAGCCGTTGCGGAAGCGTTCCCGCGCCGACATTCCCCTGCGCTGTATGCGCGCAAGAACCCTGTCGCCGTTGAGGGCTACCGACGTGTCTTCTGGCGAAATCTCCGCTATTATCGAGCCGTCTTCGCCGCGCAGCAGCGCCCAGCCCGACTGCTTGAACTCGACTGTTCCGCCCGCCAGATCGAGGTCGGAGGAAATTCCGTATCTGTCGCCCTTGACTTTGGCAAGCGAGCCGCTTTTGAGCATTTCCGCCGCCACCCTGCGCAGGGTGTTCATATCCTTGCGCTCAAGCCCGAGCGACATACCGAGCTCGGGGAGCGTCATCGGAGCGTATCTCCGATTTTTCATAAATTTTACCAGTTTTTCCGATAATTCGTCTTTTGTTATCATAGCATGTTCCTCGCTTCTATCGGTATCAGCGCCGCCAGCGACATTGCCGCCAGCGCGAGCGCAAGTTTTTCCAAAGGCGCGTCTTTTATATTCTGGCGCAGAATGTTCGCCACAGTGAAAATTTGCACGGCGAACACGCACAGTCCCGCGGCGATTTTTGCGCCCATGCGAATGTCGAAGTCGGCGCGGCAGAAAGCCGCCGCGCCGAAGGCAACGGAAAGCGCCATCGCCGCCGCCGCGCCGCAGAG
>DAVZIV010000090.1:0-5939 GCA_052273125.1 Candidatus Merdousia sp.
ACTGCCGTTGCCGACTGGGCTTGGGAGTTCCCCTCCGCGCCGGCGACCGCCTCCGCGCACGAAAGCGCGGCGGCTGCAAATACCAAAGCTGTTATTCTTGAATATTTCATATATTGTCCCGAAATCTATTACAAAGTGTCGTTGAGAAGTTTGACTTCGCCGTAATCGGGGGAAGCCTTGTTGGAGAGGTTGCCGATAAATTCGGTGCAGATTGCCTTTGCGTCCGCAGATTTACCCTGCAGAGACAGCAATTTCGCCGCGGCCAGAACCGACTTGCCCGTCCACTTGTAGCAGTTGGCAAAGCCCAGATAGCAGCGGTCGTAGTACATCAAAGCCTCGTCGGCCTTGTTCTTCGAGCGCGAGAGTTCGCCGAGCTTGAAAAGCGCCTCGGCGTGGGCTTCGCCGCGCCACATCGGGGAACGCAAGACGGTTTCGTATTCCTTAAACGCCTTGTCTTTCTTGCCGAGATTCGAGTACGCATCGCCCTTGAAGATTACAGCGTTTGCCGCGCGGGGGTCGGACGGAAACTCGTTTTCTATTCTCGAGTACAAAGCCAGCACGTCGCCCCACTTTTTCTGGCGGACTTCGAGAGCCGCATTGGCGAAGAGCACGTCGATTTCGTATTCAAATTCGTCGCGAGAGAGCGCCTCGGCGTACGCCCTGCGGGCTTGGTCTGCGCCGTACTTTTCGTTGATCTTGCCAATCCATACAAGCGTGCGCACGGACGCTTTTTTAAGGTCGTCTTCGGTGAACATTTTTTCGACTTTTGCGGGTTTGCCGATTCCGTCAAGCCCCATCATAATTCTGTATTCGAGCGTCGCGTTCTTTGCGGATTTTGCCTGCTGCAAAATTCCGTTGAAGACGGTTTCGGTGCCGCCCTTGGGATACGAGGCAATCTGGGCTTCGTAGCGGGCGAGCAGGTCGCGCAGAACCCTGTCGCTGCGGTAGAGATTTACGCCGAAAGACTTGTCGCGCTTGAAGCTCTCGTAGAGGCGCTTGTCGATTTTCGGGTTCGCCTGAAAATAGCGGTATCTGAGCGCGGGAACCGAAACCATTTCCTCCAGCAGTTTTTTGTCAACGAGAAGTTTTTTGAGGAATTCCACCGTGGCGTTGAGCTTTACGATGTTTTCTTTGTACATTTTATCGTACGCCAAAATCATTCTGTCTACGGCGTCGTCTTTGTAGTTGCCGCCGCGCTGGCGGATTGCGTTCTCAAAAACGGCGAGTGCGTCGGCGGGCTGTCCGAGCATTTCCAGAGCTTTGCCCTTGTTGTAGGCGGCTTCGGAGAGTTTGCCTTTGGGGTATTTCTTGACGTATTCGTCCATCAGAGCCACTTCGTCGGCGTACTTGTCAACATTGTGGAGCAGTTTTGCCGCCTGCATGTAGGCGTTGTTTATGAAGGTCTTGTTCTTGGTGTGTTTTTCAACCTCCATGTAGTGCCCCATTGCCATCTTGACTTCGTTTACGTTTGCGTAAATGTCGCCGAGGAAGAATTCGACTTCGCCACGAAGCCCGCTGGTGGCAAATTTCTGCACGAATTCCTCGAGGGTATCGCGGGCTTCGGTGTAGTGCCCCGCGCCGAAAGCCGCAACGCCGCAGCGGTAGGTGCCGTCCTCCGTGTAGACGCCCATCGGGAATGTGTCTATCATTTTGCGGAACATCTTCATTGCGTTTTCAAAGTCCGACTTTGCCATGTAGCCCATGCCCGTCCAGTACATGCACGCCTCGGATATGGAGGAATCGGGGTACTTCTTGATGTAGCCGGAAAGCGTTTTTATGAGCTTGTCGTACTGTTTGAGGTCGAGCCACGCCTTGCCCATTAGGAATATCACGTCTTTTGACTGAGACGCTTCGTCGCCGTTTGCAACAATGAAGCGCTCGGCGTTTGCAAAGAACGCCTCGTAGTCTTTCTTGCCCAAGTAGTACTGGATAAGCCCGAGCTCCACGTCCTTTTCGTACTGGCCGCCCTTGAATTTTTCAAGGTATGTCTTGCTCAGCTCGTACATGGTGTCGAGCTTGTTTATGCGCAGGGCACAGACGATTGATGCGAAGTAGAAGTCTTCAATATTTTGGTGCTTGGGATACTTTTGGGCAAGCTGCCAGTACGCCCAGAAACTTTCAAAATTGCGCTCGGTCTTGAGGTAGTTGTTTGCCGAACGCGCCATCATGTCGGCGGTGATGTCGGGAACGGACTTCGCCATCTTCAGCATCGAATCCAGCGTTTTAATCTGGTTTGAATACTCCGTTATAAGCGGGCTTGCCGCATTGAGGCGCTTTACGGATTCAAGCTTCTTCTCTTCGGCTCTCTTGAACGCGTCGAGATTCTTGACCATAGTCTCCTTGTTGAAGAACATATTGAAGAACACGGAAGCTTCGCCGAATTTTTCAAGACGCGAAAGTTCGTCGCCCGCGGAAATGAAGGCAATGTTCAGCGCGGGATCGTTTCTTGCCACGGTATTGTATACCATGTAGGGAATGTATTTTTTTGCCTCGTCGAATTTCTTTTCGGCAAAGGCGGTCTGGATAAGTGCAGAGGCTGCAAAAACCTTGTCGTCGCGCGCTGGCGACGTGTTGAGGAGCCTCTCAAACCACGGCTTGCCGATTTTCCATTTTCTGTTGTTGTAGAGAACCTGACAAATTCTCTTTACAAGCTCGTAGCGCTCCTTGTTTGAAAGCTTCATTGCATAGGGGGCTTTCAAAAGAAGAGCGCGCGTTTCCACCGCCTTTTCAAAATTCTGAACGGCCTCGAAACAGTTTGCCTTTGTCTTGATTGCCTCCACGGCAAAGTCGCCGTCGGGATAGTTCTTAACAACCTTGTCGAAACCGGCAATAGCCTTGTTGACGAGCTTTCTGTCGGTCAGTCCGCCGGCGTCGTATTCCTGCAAATAGCCGTAGGCTTCAAAGAAGTAGAACTGCTGCAAAAGCGCGCGCAATGCCTTGTCTTCGGAACTTTCTATGCGCTTGATGAGCTCTACAATGTAGGGGCGCGCCTCGAGATACCTGCGGGCATTCGCCAAATTTGAAGCTTCGTCCTTTAGTTCCGAAGTGCTCATATTTACGGCGTCCTGCGCGCCTGCGATGGACGGGAACACCGCCAGCAGCAACAACGCCGAGACCGCCTTTACCATATTTGTGATTCTGGACTTCATTTTATGTATCGTTAAATTTTTCCGTACGGGCGGCGGGGGCAAAACATTCTTTCGCAAAACCGACACCGTATTAAGAGCGCATATTCAACAGACAAATTGCCGTTTTTTCCAGCTTTTTTTTTAGATATGCAAAAAATACGGATAAAAAATTGTTGAAGAAACGCCCCAAAAGTGTAGTATCGAACGGATACTTTAAAATATGCGGCGTGTATGCGCGCTTGAAAAAAACACATTAAATGCAAAAAAGTATGAATAAAACAAAGAAAAGCTCCGCCCCCCGAACAAAGCCGTCCCCACTTATGAAAGGCGCAGACGTGCTTGTAAAGTGTTTGGAAAACGAGGGCGTAGACACGCTTTTCGCATACCCCGGCGGACAGTCAATCGACCTGCACGAGGCGTTCTCGAAGTCGAAGAAAATCCGCGTGATTCTCCCCCGCCACGAGCAGGGCTGCGGCTTTATGGCGCAGGGATACGCGCGCTCGACGGGCAAAGTGGGTGTCTGCATGGCAACGAGCGGACCCGGAGCAATGAACCTGCTGACAACCATTTCCGACGCATTTATGGACAGCATTCCCATGATTGCCATCACGGGTCAGGTTTTCCAGACAATGATCGGCAAAAGCGCCTTTCAGGAAACCGATGTTTTCGGCATGACGCTGCCCGTCGTCAAGCACAGCTATCTGGTTCTCGACGCCGAAAAAATCCCCCAGATTATTAAGGAGGCTTTCATAATTGCAAAATCCGGACGCCCCGGCCCCGTCGTGATTGACCTGCCCAAAGACGTCCAGCAGAAAATGTTCGCCCCGAACTTCGACGCCAAGCCAGACCTCCCCGGCTTGATTCCCGTTCCGCACGCAAACGACGCCCAGCTTGAAGAGCTGCTCGGGCTTGTTTCGGCGGCGAAAAAGCCCGTTGTCTACGCGGGCGGCGGCGTAATTTCGGCGGACGCCTCCAAGGAATTGCGCGAATTTACAGACATGATGGATTTGCCCGTCGCCACAACTCTTATGGGAATGGGCGTAGCCGATCCGTTTGAAAAGAAGAACCTCTACTGGTTCGGCATGCACGGAACATACGCGGGCAACCGCGCCGTGTACGAGTCCGACCTGCTCATAGCCGTGGGCGCGAGATTTTCCGACAGAATTACGGGCACTGTCGGCAAATTCGCCCCCCACGCAACAGTCGTGCACATAGACATTGACGTGGCGGAGGAGAACAAGAACGTCAAGGCGAAACTCGCAATCACAAGCGATGTCAAGTTCGCGCTCAAGAGGCTCATAGAACTCGCCAAGAAAAACAAAACAAAAAAGCCCGACCTGAAGGACTGGTTCGCGCGAATCTCCCAGTGGAAGGAAAAATTCCACTACCCGTTCGCCTACCGCAACCGCAAACACATCACCGCGCAGGAGGCGATAGACACTCTCTACCGCGTAAGCAAGGGCAAACTCACAATAGCAACGGGCGTCGGACAACACCAAATGTGGACGCCCCAAAACTACATTTTCACGCGCCCGCGCCAGTTCCTCAGCTCTCTGGGGGCGGGAACGATGGGCTTCGGGCTGCCCGCAGCTCTCGGCGCAAAGGTTGCCCTGCCCGACGCCGAAGTTGTCGACATAGACGGCGACGGCTCTTTCCAGATGAACATTCAGGAAATGGCGACCGCCGTTGCGGAAAAAATCCCCGTCAAGGTAATGCTCATCAACAACCAGTTCCTCGGAATGGTCATGCAGTGGCAGGACTTGCTCTTCAAGGGCAACTACGCAAACACCGTCCTTTCGCTCGACAAAGACAATATGGGCGGTCCCGAAAACCTCAAGGCAATCTACCCCGACTACTGCAAAATAGCAGAAGGATACGCGTGGGAGGCGGCAAGGGTCTATAAAAAGGAAGACCTAAAGGCGGCGGTCGAAAAAATGCTCGCGGCAAAAGGCCCGTACCTGCTCGAGGTCATCACCGAACACGACGAACACGTTCTTCCGTTCATTCCGCCGGGAAAATCGGCGGAGGACATTATAACAATCAAACCCATAGAAGATTAAAAAATGAGCAAGGAAACATTTGTAGTAATAAAAACCAACAGGGGCGACATCAAAATAAAGCTCTACCCCGAAGTTGCGCCCAAAACGTGCGAAAACTTCACGACCCTCGCAAAAAAAGGCTACTACGACGGCGTGATTTTCCACCGAGTAATTAAGGAATTTATGATTCAGGGAGGCGACCCGACAGGCACGGGCTGCGGCGGCGAATCGTGCTGGGGCGGCACGTTCGAAGACGAATGCGACCCCAACGTTTCGTTCGACAAAAAAGGCCTTCTTGCAATGGCAAACGCAGGTCCGGGAACAAACGGCAGCCAGTTCTTTATTACAACGACCCTCACACCGTGGTTGCATATGCACCACACAATCTTCGGCGAAGTCGTAGACGGCTACGACGTTGTCGAGAAGATTGAAAATACCCGTACAGGCTTTATGGACAAACCCGTAGAGGAACAGAAAATCCTCTCCGTCGAAGTCCTCTAATCTCCCCAAAAAACAAAAAGCGAACCGCCCTCCCGCGTGGTTCGCTTTTTTTATCTTTTGGCGCAGGGGATTTCGCGTCCGCGAAATATCTCCCCTGCTTTGTCCGTAAATATCATAAAGCTTTCAAATTCAGAATACCCAATACTTCTGAACAATTTGACTGAAAAAGCGCCCAACTTAGAACCAAAACCGTGTACTGTAAAAAGGTGTGAGGCTCGAGGCAGAAAACAAGCGCAGTGCGTTTGGGATTTCGGCGCAAGCCGAAAGACCC
>DAVZIV010000091.1:0-5878 GCA_052273125.1 Candidatus Merdousia sp.
GCTATTTCGCCGCGCCAAAAGATGGAAGCGCACCTGCGCCGCCCTCGCGCGTTTTAAAGGATTCGAGCTCTATTTCGAACAACAAATCCGACCTGCAAATTGTGCTATACGACGGGCAAAACGCAATCTTTGCCGCTTTGTTCCACGCCTTGAAAAGCTCGAAATATTCGGGCTTTAGACAGTACACCACGGCATTTACGGTATTATCGAAAGACATTGAGCGCGATTTTAAAATACCTTCTATTACTTTTAGTGTTAAATCAACCTGTGATGATATATCGCCCACATTTGCTGTTTTTCCGTCGGGTAAAATGCTTGCCGTTCCGGAAATCATAACACGGCGCCCCGACGGCGAACACACCTCCACGGCGCGGGCAAAGGAGCTTCCGTATTCGGTAGCGCCGCCCTGCAACGGGGACGGCAGGTCGACTGCAAAATTTTCGTCGCCGCCCTCGAGCCCGCGCTTGGACTTGACGGCAAACGCGCCCGAGACACACAGAGCCCCCGCATGGTTGGGAGCACCTATGCCGGTGCTTGCCGGAAGCAGTGAATTGAAAACGCCGCGGGAACTGAAGAAATCGGTGCGGGCGCGGTTGAAATCGGAATACCAGTCCAAGATGGAATCGTTATAGAACCAAGTGCGGACAATGTCGGTAAAGGCGAAGCCGCAGGCGCGCAAAACGGCCTCGAGATTTTCAAGATTCGATTTCGCGTGCCCGTAGGGATTGGAATTGTCGAGAGAGGCATACACGCCGAACGTGCGGCAGTAGACGTTTTGGGAATCTTCGTAGACCGCGCCCTTCGCACCCGATTGGCTTTTGAAATAGGCTGGCACAGCGCCCTTGACTGCGACAAAATGCGCGCCCGCAAGGACGGGTTTTGCCCTCTCTTCAAGCGGGAGAATCCAGTTGACGGGAAAATTGCCGCCCATAAGCGGCAGAATGACCTCTTCAAAACTTTTCGGCGCGTATACCTCTACGGAAACCAAATCAGCCCCCTGAGAATGGAATTCGCGCAGAGTCTCGACAATCTGAATGTAGGCGCTCGTGGGCGAATCGAATTGCACCGAAGCGTGAAGCTCGGCAACGTCTTTGTCCAAAGTGATTATCTTCATAACATATACTCCCCTGTCTGGAATATTTCAAAAAACAAATTCCAAACAATGTCAAATTTTTTAACTCAAAAAACATCGTTTTACGCACAAAACACACACCTATACACAAATACAACACATCAAAAACACATAAAATGCACAAGTACGGAAAGAATTAAATGCGCTTGACCGCGATTTTCTCCGCCTGCGATTTCCGCAGGGATATTTCGGAATCATTAACGCGGACAATCACCGGATCGCCCAACGGAGCGCGGCGGAGAAGCACGACAAGCGAATCCGCCGGCAACAAAACCCCGCCGGACTTCGATTTTACGGAAGCCAAAACCACCGCGCGCTCGCCCACGCCAAGCTCGGAAAGGGGGACGGCATGCGGACAATCGGCGCAGAGAGCCTCCTTTTTTCGGGCGCATTTTGAACACGAATTTGAGCCGCTACCCTTGAGAAAATCGACAAGTTTTTCCATTATGGAATCGTCGAGGGCGTGCTCCATTCGGCACGCCGCTATGTTCGCCGACGCCTCGTCAACGCCGAGAACGCCCGTGAAAAATCCGCGCAAAAGTTTGTGCTTTTTGCAGACATTCTGCGCGCGCTGCCTGCCCTCTTCGGTCAGAACTACCGGCTTGTATTTTTCGTACTCTACAAGCCCCTTGTCCGAAAGCGTATTTAGCGCGGCGGTCGCCGACGGCTTCTTGACAGACATTGCGTTAGCTATGTCCGTGAGGCGCGCAAAACCGTTCTCCGCCGAAAGCGCGGAGATTACCTCGAGATAGTCTTCGAGATTTTCGGAAAGATTTTGCGGAGTTTCGTCCATAATAAAACTGCGCCGCAGACGCTATTGCCGACGCGCGCGGGTGTCAACACTATAAAGAGATTCTCGACGCCCGCCGTCGCCAAGCACATGCAAAGTCATTCCGCAACGGGCGCAGTCGAACTTTACTTCAAGGGAAATTCGACCGTCGGAAAGGCGGAAAGGTTCTTTGAAATTTTTGGGAGGATTGGTCTTTTTGCACATTCCCAACTCGCGCAATATGCAGTGGCGCGTAATCATCGCCCTCAGACCCGAAAAATCGCGGCGCGTCTCGGGCGCGGATTCGGAAATTTCAAAGCCCATTTCGCCGTAGAACGCCCGCGCGGATTCGTTGTAGACATTGGCAAAGGCGTCGGGCGAAAACGGCGGCTTGGCGAAATCGATTTTGCGCGGCTGCCTACGCACACGCTTGGAACGCGCCTCTTGATAGTTTTGCAAAATGTTTTCCGAAAGTTTTTCGACAAGCCCGCGCCTGATTGAATTGACTTCGGCGGCGCGCAAGAACGGCAGGGTATCGGCATCTATGCGCACGGCAACGGCGGCAAACGGGGTATCGGAAAGCTTTGAAAGGTTTTCGCGCAGGCGCCCCGCGGCAGCGGCAAAATTCTGCGAGGCCTCGGCGTCCGTTTCGGGAAATAAAATCTCCGCCGAGTTTCCGCGCGCGTCGGCTGCGCAAAAACGCCAGCCCGACTCACCGCGCGAAACGGCTATGTCAATGCGCATTCGGCGCGACATTCCGCCCTTGAGCGATTTTTCAAACGCGGCGTCCCTGTTGCGCCAAATTTTCGCCCCGACTTCGGGCATGAGGCGCTCGGCGGGCGTGCCTATGAAAACCCTGTCGCCGTCGATTCCGCAAACTGACGCGCCGAACTGCCGCGCGCCCTCGAAGAATAGCCCGTCGCCGTTTGAAAAAATTTTGCCGGCGTCGGAAAAACGGAAACCGCCCGAAAATGGCTTTTCAACCGCGCCCAAAAATTCGCCGCGGGCTTTGGGTGTTGCAAAACTCTCGTTACCCGCGGAAATTCCGTGAAGATGGTATTCGGTTGAAAGGCGCGAAAACGTCTTGCTCGGATTAGGCTCGAACGGCACGCGCGAAGTTCCGCAGGAAAGACGCCCAAATTTGTCGGGATTTTCGGCTACAAGTCTGTCCAAAATGCGGCTGTAATAGGCAGTGATGTTTTTCACATAGTCTGCGTTTTTAAGGCGTCCCTCAATCTTGAAAACGGAGACGCCCGCCGCGACCAATTCGGGAATCGAAGCGCTTCTGTCCATATCGCGCAGGCTCAAAAAATAGGCGTCGGGAGCTATTTTTTTGCCGTTTGCGTCTGTAAGGGAATATTTCATTCTGCACGGTTGTGCGCACTCGCCCCTGTTGCCGCTGCGCCCGCCGATTGCCGCGCTCAGATAGCACTGGCCGCTGTACGAAACGCACAGCGCCCCGTGCACAAAACATTCAAGCCTGTTGGACACGGAGGATGAAATCGCCGAAATTTCGTCAAGGGACAGCTCGCGCGCCAAAACGAGAGTGTCGAACCCGCAGGCCGAAAGAAAGCGCGCCTTTTCGGGCGTACTCAAATGGCATTGCGTGCTCGAGTGAAACGGCATCGGCGACTTGCATTCGCGCACGAGCCCCATGTCCTGAACTATGGCGGCGTCCACGCCGGCGGCGTAAAGTTCGTCCATCAGGCGGCAGGCGCGCGGAATTTCGGCGTCGGTCAAAATGGTGTTGACCGCCGCGTAAACCCTGCACGAATACAGGTGCGCGAAGCGGCAAAGCTCGGCGATGTCGGCAACGGAATTTCCCGCCGCCGAACGCGCCCCGAATTCGGGAGCGCCTATGTAGACGGAATCCGCCCCCGCGAGAATCGCCTCGCGGGCTGTCCCGACATCGCGGGCGGGAGAGAGCAATTCAAGCAACAATTTTTCGCCCATTCTATTTCAGCGAAGAGTCAGACTTCTTCAAAAAGCACGCCCCGACGAATGTCGCCGAAAGCGCGGCAAGCCCCAGACAACCGTTTGTTATCCACTGGTTGCCGAGCCAAAATTCGCAGTTTTGCCCCGAGAGCGAAAAACCCCTGCTGTAAATCATCATCAGAAAAATTGCCCCCGCATGGAACGCTATGGGAGAGAGCAGCGATTTTGTCTTTACATAGAGCAAACACAAAACCATTCCGAAGACAAACAGGCTTAAAAACGGAACCATCTCGAAATTGTAGGCTATTGCGATTGTGTCGAGGTAGAAAGACTGAAAACCCGAATACCAGTGGGCGCTGTGCCCGTTGTCGGGAAAATATTTGAAGAGGTCGTTCGGCGTTTTGAAGTGCTTGTAGGCGAAAAAAAGCGAGCTTAAAACCATGCCCGAAACAGCGCCGAAAGCCGTGTATATGCTGCGCATCAGCAGCCCGCGGAATACGACTTCCTCGAGAATACCCAAAATTACGCTGCCCGCCAGCGCCGAAATTATTATGGAAATGAAATCGGCATCGGGTCTGAAAGACGCCCCGCAAACGCCTACCTGCACGGCTACGATAACCGCGACCGCGCAAAAGCCGAAAATCCAAAAGCCGCAGAATTTTTTAAGAGAGGCCGCGTCGAACGAAATCCCCAAATTGCGCAGCGAAAGCAGCCCGCAAGCGCGCAGAATAAACGGCAGCGCCACGACTATCGGCGCCCAGCGAAGGCGGTCGTAAAATATGTCGACGCGCTTTTTCGCCAAGTATTGGGAAAGCTCGCACGGGTAGTTTGCGTTGACCCATTCGTTGAGCCAGAAAAACAGCGGCGTTGTGATGCTTGCAAAAAGGCTCGCACCCAAATAGACGTACAAAAACAGCAGCAAGCCCCTGTAGACGTGTGCAGTCTCGGGGGCGTCAAAAAGCATTAAATCTCTTTCTCTCTTCATAAAAAATCGGATATTTCGGGAATTGTGTCCGAAGTGTAAGACAAAATCAACAAAATACGCAGCGGCGCGCCTTATATGCTTGAAAACTCGCGGCGGTTGTGTGTTATAATCGCCTCGTATGGGAAACGTATTCGGAAAATTTTTCAAAGTGGCGACATTCGGCGAAAGCCACGGCGCGGCAGTCGGATGCATAATAGACGGCTGTCCGCCGCGCGTGGAACTTTCCGAAAGCGACATTCAGGCGGAACTCGACAGGCGCCGACCGGGGCAGTCGGACATCTCCACGCCCCGCAACGAGGCCGACGCCTGCAGAATTCTTTCGGGCGTGTACACCGGCAAGACCCTCGGCACGCCCGTCTGCATTCTTGTCGAGAACAAGGACCAGCACTCAGCCGACTACGACGAAATTGCAAAGCTCTGGCGCCCCTCGCACGCCGACTTCACCTACGACGCAAAATACGGCATACGCGACCCGCGCGGCGGCGGCAGAAGCTCCGCGCGCGAGACAATCGGGCGCGTAGCCGCGGGCGCAGTGGCAAAAAAAATTCTAAAGGGCGTGAAAATAACCGCATGGGTTGAAAGCATAAACCTGCTTTCCATGCCCGCAGCCGAAGCCACGCCTACGCGCGAGGAGATTGAATCGACCCCCGTGCGCTGCCCGCACAAACCCACCGCGGACAAAATGGTGGAACTTATAAAGAAGGTCCGCACGATGGGCGATTCTGTAGGCGGCGTCATACGCTGCCGCATAGAGGGGCTTCCCGCAGGACTGGGAGACCCCGTCTTCGACCGCTTCGAGGCCGATTTGGCAAAGGCAATGCTTTCAATCCCCGCGACAAAGGGCTTTGAAATAGGCAGCGGCTTTGCTGGAACGCGAATGTTCGGCTCAAACCACAACGACATTTTCGCGCTCGACGAAAACGGCGGCGTCTCGACAAAGACCAACAACGCAGGCGGAGTGCTCGGAGGAATGACGACTTCGCGCCCCGTAGATTTCAAAGTGGCGTTCAAACCCACCGCAACAATAGCAAAAGAGCAAGACACGCTCTCGCGCGAG
>DAVZIV010000092.1:0-5840 GCA_052273125.1 Candidatus Merdousia sp.
TATCCGTGCTTTAAGCTTCTGCAAATGCCCGATGTTTTGAATGTCGGGGAGGTGAAGATTTCGTCGGTATCGCTGCCGCACGGTCCCGTGAGGACATTGGGGCTTGTTTTTGAACACGGCGGCAAAAAGGCTGTCTATTATACCGACTGCCACGCGGTCGAGGGCAAAGCCGCAGAAATCGCCGCCGCCGCCGACGTTCTGATTCTCGACTTTCTGCGTCCGCGCCCGCACCCGAGCCACTTGAGCACCCAAAGCGCGCTCGAAATTGTCGGGCGTCTAAATCCGCGCAGGGCGTATTTCACCCATACCACGGGTGAAATAGACTACGACACTTGGGAGGCTGCCATTCCCAAAAACTGCCATATAGCCTACGACGGGCTTGTAGTGGAGGTTTAAATCTTGGCTGGACAATTTTTTACTTTCGCCGAAAATGCACCAAATGACATTTAAGACCAAATTTTTTGCCGCCCTTGCCGCATTGCTTTTTGCGCTCGTTCCCGCTCGGGCGGAAATGACAATGATGCCCAGCCTTGTCTCCAAGTTCGAGCTTCCGCATTTCGACGAATCCTACAACAAGCTTTGGGAAATCTTCGGCGACACCGCAAAATTTTCCGATGCAAACACAGCCGACATAACAAATATCCGCCTCGAGTTTTTCGACAAAAAAACGGGCGCGCGCCGCGCCGTGGTTTCAAGCCCCGCGGCGAACGTGAATCTGAAGACGCGCATTGCCGTCAGCGACGACAAAATTTTTGCAAAGGGCGCCGAGTTCGATTTGGCGGGCAAAAAATGGCGCTGGGAGGGCGAAAAAACGTCGCTTTCCATATTCTCGAACCTCGCAATAAACTTTTCGCGCAAGACCGCAGGCACGGGCGGTTCGGATTTCGACAAAATGAAAATAACGGGCGGTTCCGGCAGGCTTGTTAATTCGCCCGAAAACACGAAATTTTTTGTGGAGGGCAACGCAAAAGTGGGCGCCCCAAACCTCGATATGAAGTGCCGCAGGCTCGCGGCGCTCTCGGTTGCCTCTGCGGGCGGCGAGCGCGAAATTTCCAGAATAGAGGCCCTGCATGATGTTGTTGTAAAGCGCGACGACCGCGTGGCGACCGCCGTCTGCGCCGTGATTTTTCCGCCGAAACAGCAGGCGGTGCTTTACGGCTCGGCGCAGATTGTGGACATTCCGTCGAAGGCGAAACTCTTCGGGGAAAAGATAATATTTTTGAAGGAGAAAAAATCGCTCAAGGCGTTTTCCTCGGCGGACAAAAAAGTGCGCGCCCGCGCCGAATTTTTGCACGAGCAAAGCCCGTCAAAAACGCAGAAAACCGAAATTTTCGGCGACGAAATTCTGCTGTCTTCGGCGGAAGCGGAAAACAAATTCGTCTTCAACGGCAACGTGTTTGTCCGCGGCGAGGAATTCTCGGCTCTCTGCGGCACGATAACCGTGTCCACAACAGCTTCGGAAAAATCAAAACCCGAAATAAAAATCATAAAATGCCGCAACGGCGTGAAGCTTAAAAATGCCGCCGGCGACGCGTCCGCCTACGCCATGGACATCTATCCGCAGACCGGCAAAACGCTGCTTTACGGCAACGTGCGTCTTGTAAACGCCGACGACGGCACGACGCTCTTCGCCGACAAACTCGAACTTTTGCGCGGCGAGAATTCGGGGGCCGCAACAGCCGCAAAGCGCGGTTTTGTGCGCTTGGAAATAGCCCGAGAAACGCTTTCTCAGGCGTCGGCGGCGGGGCTGCCTGCGGCGAAAAAATCGCCCAAAAATGCAAAGGTCAAAAACGCCGACGGCGTGTCGGTGGTGAAGTCTCGCGCGCTCTTTTTCGCCAAATCCGGCAGCGACACGAAATTCGTCTTCGACAAAGACGTTGACATAAAATCCGACGATTTTACCGCGTCCTGCTCAAAGATGAACGTATACAGCAAATCGCGCAAAAACAAGACTTCGCAAATTGCAAAAATAGAGGCGTTCGGTTCCGTAAAGCTCGACAGAAGCGGCTATCGCGCCTTTGCCGAAGAGGCTCTGTTTTTCCCCAGAGACGAGTCTTCGGCGGATTCGGCACACACGTTTGTGGAGCTGTCGCCGTCGGAGGCAAAGCCTGCGGCTCGCCCGAAAATAATTCTGCCGCCCGCGCGCTCGCTCGGGTTTGATTCCCACGACGCCCGCGCCCCGCAGCCCAAAGCCGTGCCGACCGTTGTTGTAAGCGACCGCCAGCGACTCGTTTCCGAAAGCGGCATCGACAGGTATTTCTTCGACGGCGACGTGGATATGACCGCCACGGGAGCGAAGGGCAAGTGCAAAAAAATGGAGGTTCGCATACTTCCCGACAAGCGCGGCGAGCGCCAAATTTCCGAAATAATACTCTCCGATTCGGTTTCGGTGGCGGCGCAGGGGCAGAAGGAAATCACCTGCGGAAGGGCTGAAATTTTCGTCAAAGACGAAGTTGCCGTGCTTACCGACAACCCGATTGTCTACAATCGCGAGGACAACACCCGCGCCGCGGGCGAAAAAATAATCTACAACAAGGGTTCAAAGCGCGTCGCCATTCTCAACTCGACGTCCGCGCCCCAACCCGACGAATTTTCGGAGGTTGAGAAAAAACGCCCGACGGTTGTCCTTCCCGAATTCGAGCGCGGAAAAGGCAAGTAAAAAAAAGTTGCATTGAGGCGTTGTATGTGTATAGTACGGCGCCGATAAATTCAAAATAAGGAGGGTAATACCTTGAGAGACGATTATCTAAAAGAAGCGCAGAAAAAAATTCAGGATCCCAACATTCTCATAAATGTTGTTTCAAAACGCGTAAAGCAGCTTAAGAACGGGTACAGACCCACGGTTGCATCGCTGGAAAAGCTCGAACTTGAAGACATTGCGCTGCTGGAGGTAATCAAGGGGAATCTCGCCTTTGAGCTCTACCAGCAGAACGCCGAAGAGGAACAACAGGCCTGAGGTTCGTTCTCCGACGATTGCCGTGCGCAGTGGGCACGGCTTTTTTTGTCATGGCAAAAACCGAAGCAAAACGCATTACCGAAATCAGAAACCGAAAGGTCTCGCGCGATTATTTTGTGGGCGAGACTTTCGAGGCGGGCGTCGTGCTTACGGGGACGGAAGTAAAGAGCGTGCGCCTCGGGCGCGCCCAGATTAACGACGCCTTTGTGCGCATTGAAAACCTCGAGGCAATAATGTACCAGTCGCACATAAACGAGTACTACTTTGGCAACATCAACAATCACAATCCCACGCGCGAGCGCAAGCTCCTCCTGCACAAGAAGCAGATACTCAAGCTGAAGTCGGCTGCGGAGTCGGGCGGAACGTCAATCATACCCGTGAAGATGTACATGAAAAACGGGCTAGTGAAAGTTCTCATTGCAATTTGCACGGGTAAAAAACTCTACGACAAGCGCGAAGACATCAAAAAGCAGGAGGCAATGCGCGAGGCGCGCAGGGCGGTTTCCAACTTCAGGCGTTAGGCGATGGGCGAACCCGTTTTGCACATAGTTTTGCACAACCCGAAAATGCCCCAGAACACGGGCAACATAGGGCGCACATGCGCCGTTTTGGGCGCGCGGCTGCACCTGATCCACCCGCTCGGTTTCATAATAACCGATGCCAAATTAAAACGAGCGGGCATGGATTATTGGTACGATTTGGACATCGTCCACCATCGCGACTGGGAGACATTTAAACATTCCGACAAAGCTCCGCCGCTGGAGCGCATTTGGCTTTTCACCACAAAGGCGACCCGCTCCCATTGGAGCGCGACGTTTAGGCGCGGCGACGCCCTTATGTTCGGCGCCGAAGACTGCGGCGTTCCCGACTGCGTGCACGCCGATCTTGCCGCAACAAGCGTGAAAATTCCGCACCCCGTTGACACGCTGCGCTCGCTGAATTTGGCCACATCGGTGGGCATCGGCGCGTACGAGGCGCTGCGGCAAATTTCGCTTTGATAAAAATTCGGCGTCGGGAGTGGGGGATTCGCCCGACGCGTTTCGGGCGCGCGCATTGTTTTGCCGAGCGCCGATTCCGCCGAAATCGGCGCGGGCGGGGAAGTATAATCTTGATTTTTCCCGCCGAAAAAATTACCGTCGGGATATGTTTGGTATCGTATTGCTTATTTTTGCGGGGGCGGTTCTGATTTTTCTCGAGACGCTTCTCGTCGGCGGAATATGGGCTGCGGCGGGAATTGCCTGCTGCGCGTGGGGCGTTTGGGACGCCTACGAATCCTTCGGCGGCTTCGGCGCGACTGCCGCGGCTTTGTTTTCCGTCGCGGCATGCGCGGGGGCGTTCTTATTTTGGCTGTACGTTTTGCCGAAAACTAAGTGGGGCAAAAAAATATATCTGAGCTCTTCGCAGAGCGGAAAGGCTCCGCGTCCGGACTTTTCGGCGCTCGTCGGAAGAACCGGCGTTGCCGAAAGCGCGCTTATGCCGTCGGGCAAAGTCAACATAGACGGCGCAATATACGACGCCCGCACGGATTTTCCCCATGTGGAGCTCGGGGCGCGCGTAGAGGTTGTGGGCTTCGACAGCTTTTCGCTCAAGGTAAGAAAAATTTAATAAAATTATAAATAAAGGAAAAAATATGGATATTACCGTGATTTTAATAATAGTTGCCGCGGTGGCGGCCCTCGTGGTTTTTGCCGTTGTGCTCTCGTTCCTCAATACGTGGCTCAAGGCAATGCTCGCAGGCGCGCCCGTGAGCATTCTCACGCTCATTGCAATGCGCCTGCGCGGCGTTCCATACGGAATGATTGTCGATTCGCGCATTATGGCGGTGAAGGCGGGGCTTGACTTGTCGATAAACCAGCTCGAAGAGCACTACTTGGCGGAGGGGCACCTAATCCCCACAATTCAGGCGCTGATTGCCTCCGAAAAGGCGGGTATGGACTTGTCTTGGAAGCAGGCATGCGCCATAGACTTGGCAACAAAGGGCACGGCGAAAACCGTCGGAGAGGCGGTTCGCACGTCAATCAACCCCAAGGTAATAGACTGCCCCAGCGCGGGCGGGGGCAGAACGTCGATAGACGGCGTGGCAAAAGACGGCATTCAGGTGAAAGTCCGTGCACGCGTAACCGTGCGCACAAATCTCGAGCGTTTCGTCGGCGGCGCACAGGAGGAGACAATCATTGCGCGCGTGGGCGAAGGCATTGTAACCACCATAGGCTCGGCGGATTCGTATAAATTCGTGCTCGAGCACCCCGACAGAATCTCCAAAGTTGTTCTCGAACGCGGGCTGGATTCGGGTACTGCGTACGAAATTCTTTCAATCGACATTGCCGATGTTGACGTCGGTGAAAACGTCGGCGCAAAATTGCAGGAGGCTCAGGCAATGGCAAACAAGAATATGGCGCAGGCTCAGGCTGAAATCCGCAGGGCCGCCGCCGTGGCTCTCGAGCAGGAAATGAAGGCAAAGGTGGTTGATATGCGCGCCAAAGTTACCGAGGCGGAGGCACAGGTTCCGATGGCGCTCGCCGAGGCTCTGCGCTCGGGCAATATGGGCTTTATGGACTATTACAAGCTTCAAAACATCAAGTCCGACACCGCAATGCGCGAAAGCATTTCGGCGGATTCAAACATTAAGAAATAGCCCGCGGCGCGATGGCGTGCGGGCTGGCGGCTTGGCTCGCGCGGGGGAATTTTAGGCAATGGAATTTTTTCTGATAGTCTTCTTTGTGATTGCGGTGAACATAGTTTCCGCGGTCGTAAAACGCGCCCGCGACTCGGGCGGCAGTTCGCCGTCTTTGGATTCCGAAACGGATTCCGCCGCCGACGGATTTGAGGACGCCCGCAGATTTGTAGAGGAAATCAAGCGCAGGAATGCCGCGCAACGCGACGC
>DAVZIV010000093.1:0-5804 GCA_052273125.1 Candidatus Merdousia sp.
TGAGGTCGATTACCTCCAGGGCGTTCCGTATTTTTTCGGGAGCTTTGTCGAGACGCTTGCCCGACGTTGCCGACATTGTGTAGAGCCCGTCGCCGCCGACGAACCACTCAGACTCTTTTTCAATTTTGTCGCCGTCGTATTTAATTGCGAAGGTTGCTATGGCTTTTGAAAACATTTCCGGAGGAACTGGTAGTTTTGCATCAAATGTTTTCGAGACGGGCAGCGTTTTGAAGACGATTTTCTTCGGGGCATCGGATAGCGTTTTGTGAGGGCCTTTGAGATTTCCGCCGCAGTCGCTCAAATTTATGCTCATTTTTAGCCCAGATTTTCCGCATTCCCCGACTGCGTGTGTGAGGTTTTCAAGCCATTTGCCATCGAGGTTTGTATTCGCGGGCTTGGGGTACAAAAGGTGGTTGTCGTCTTCCCAGTATCTGCGGTTATCGAACATCAAAATACCGCCGATTCCCATACCTTTGATAGTCTCGATGTCTTCGGTAATAGATTGTTTGTCGACATTTCCGTTGACCCAAAACCAGTAAATCCACGGACTGTACTGCGGCGCGGGATTTGCGAAGTCGGCGAAGTTTATTTCCGCCGCGGACGAATTTATGGTCAGCGCAAAAAACACGGCGATTATTTTTCCTATTCCTTTTCTCATATTTTCATACAATTTGATGAAACGGGAATGTTAGAGCACTAACTTAAAAAAGGGCAAATAAAAAATGCACAAAACGCGGGGTATGCAAAGGTTTAGAGCTTGAAATATTTTAGAAACTCTTCGGCGAAAATGTAGCCCTCGAGCAGTTCGGGGCGCGGAGTGCCCATTAGGTAAAATGCGGCATAGAGGGCTTCTATGCTGGCGAGGCCGCCGTCGGGGTTCGCCGTCATTTTCGAAACGCGCGGGTATGCCGTTTTTATTCCGTCGGGCAGTCCGCGCGGCACAAAATTTCCGCGGATTTTGCCCCTTATTTTCGGCAGCAAAAACCAAGTGGAATCGAGCATCAACAGCGGGCGGCAGGCGTCTGCGGGCGAAATCGTCGGCGCGCCGATTTCAAGAAGCGTGTAGCCGGTGGCGTCGAAGGTGAACCCGTCGCGGGCGTTGAAAAAACGGAAGTCGGCACGCCCGCACAAGTGCCGCAAAGAGCATTTTTTGCGGTTTTCCCTCGGGTGTCTGATTACGACGGTTTCCACCGCCGCACTACTCCACTGTTACGGCTTTTGCAAGGTTGCGCGGTTTGTCTACATCGCAGCCCCTTTCAAGGGCTATGTAGTAGGCGAGCAGCTGCGCGGGGATAGTGTCGATAATTGTGCGTATGCTTTCGTGGACTTTGGGCAGGGCAATGATGTCGTCGGCAATTCCCTCGAATGCTTCGGGGTAGCTTGTTATGGCGATTATCTGCCCCTTGCGCGCCTTGATTTCCTGCGCGTTTGATACTATTTTTGAAAGCACTTCGTCGGAACTGGCAAACATTACGGAAGGGCATTCGGGGCAGATGAGGGCTATGGGCCCGTGCTTCATCTCGCCTGCGGGGTACGCCTCTGCGTGGATATACGAAATTTCCTTCAGCTTGAGCGCACCCTCGAGCGCGACGGGGAATTCGTCGAGCCTGCCCAGAAAGAGAAAATCGTTCTTTTTTGCGTATTTTTTTGCGATTTTTTCGACGAGCGGGGCGACTTCAAGCGTCTTTGTTATCGCCTCGGGAAGCCCCTGCAAAGCCGACACAATTCCCTTGCCCACGGAGTAGGACATATCGCGCATTCTGCCTATGTAGAGGGCAATAAGCAGGCATATTGCCACCTGCGATGTAAACGCCTTTGTGGACGCCACGCCCACTTCCTTGCCCGCATACTGGTAGAGGCCGCCGTCGGACTCTCGCGAGATTGTGGAGGCTATGGCGTTTGTAATTGCCAGCGTTTTGAACCCCTTGCGTTTTGATTCCCTGAGGGCTTCGAGCGTGTCGAGCGTCTCGCCGCTCTGGCTTATTACGAAGACAAGCGTGTTTTTTTCGATGGGAATGTTGCGGTATCTGAATTCGCTTGCGTATTCAACGTCTACGGGGATTCGCGCATAGCGCTCTATGAGCTGCTCGGCTACGAGGCACGCGTGCCACGCCGTTCCGCACGCGCAGAAGATTATGCGGTCAATCTGGCGCATTTCGTTGGGGGGCATATTAAGCCCCTGCAAATTCGCCGTAGCCTGATCCTCGGTTATTCTGCCGCGGATTGCGTTTGCTATCGCCTTGGGCTGCTCGAAAATCTCCTTCTGCATGAAGTGGTCTGCGCCGCCCAAGTCGGCGTTTTCAAGCTGCCAGTCGATTTCCTTCACCGTGTATTCGACGGGCTTGTTGCCTATGGAGATGATGTCGCAGTTGTCGCGCGTGATTGAGGCAACCTGTCCGTCTTCAAGGTAGATTACGCTGCTTGCCCTGCCCGCAAAGCCGAGGACATCGCTGGATACGAGGCGCTCGTTCCTGCCTATGCCTATCAGTAGGGGAGAGCCCTTGCGCGCCGCCACCATTTCGTCGGGTCTGTCCTTGCACAAGACGGCTATTCCGTATGTGCCTTCAACGTGGATTAGCGCCTTGCGGACGGCCTCAAGAAACCTGTTAGGGTCTTCGGGGGAAGTGCGGTATTGGTAGTGGTAGGCGATGAGGTTGACAAGCGCCTCGGTGTCGGTCTGGCTTTTGAACGTGTAGCCTTTGCCTTCCAAAAAGCGCCTCATTGTCTCGAAATTTTCTATTATTCCGTTGTGGACGATGGCGAACATACCGTCGCTGGAGACGTGCGGGTGCGCGTTGGTGTCGTTCACGCCGCCGTGGGTTGCCCAGCGCGTGTGGCTGATTCCGAGAGACGCCCTGAAGGGATTTTTTGCGACTTCGCCCGCGAGGACGTCGACGCGCCCCTTCTTTTTGCATACGGAAAGCTCGCCGTCGTCTTTCAGAAGCGCTATTCCCGCAGAGTCGTACCCGCGGTATTCGAGTTTTTTTAGCCCCTCTATGAGTATGGGCGTGGCGTCTCTTTCGCCTATGTATCCGGTTATTCCGCACATAATAATCCTTTCGATAATTTGCGGCGGATTCTGCCCGAGTGGGGGGGGCAATGCAAGCTTATTATTCTGGGACAAAATGTGTCAAAAATGCTTGTAATGAAAAAAAATCGGGATATAAACTTCGCGCAGATTTATTATAGTTTACACTTCCGCTTTATCATGAAAAAACTTTTTCTCGTCTGCTGCGTCGCGGGGTTTTCCGCGTGCGCGTTTGCCCAGAACACCCTGCTTATCGACATGAGGCAGGACGTAAACCTCCTGCGCAGGGAAGTCGGCGAGCTTCGCCTTGAAGTCGAACAGCTGCGTTCCGAAAACGAGGCGCTCAAGCGCTCGATAAACTCGCTGCGCTCTTCGAGCGTGGGCGACGAAACCGTGCGTGCGCAGGTGTCGTCGGCGAAGGCGGCAATGAGTGCGCAGAATTCCGCGCTCAAAAGGGAGATTATCGAGTCCGTCAAAAAAGACATAGACAATCTCGCCGCCCAGACTGACGCCGCAATACAGAAGCTTTCAAGGGCGATTAACGCGCGCGAGCAGGTGCGCGCCGAGGCTGCAAAGGCAAAGGAGACTTTCGGTACGGACTACCCGAAATCGGGAATCAAATACGTTGTAAAGTCGGGCGATTCCGTTTCAAAAATAGCCCGCGTGTGCAAGTCGCGCGAGCGCTGGATTATGGACGCCAACGAAATTTCCGATCCGCGCTCGCTGCGCGTCGGCGCGGAGATTTTCGTTCCGCAACAGTAGCCAACAAAAGTGCAAAGGTTTGAAATGTCGCAGAAAAAAGCATTGGGCAGGGGGCTCGGTTCGATAATCTCTTCGGGCATTGCAAAGCCCGCCGCGCCCGAAGGCAAAAAGGCGCCGCCCGCCGCCGCAAAAACGCAGATTTCGGTAGGGGCGTCGTTGCAGAACGGTGCGTACAGGGAAGTTCCGATTGAATCCGTAGCGCCGTCGAAATTTCAGGCGCGCCGCGAATTTTCGGAAGCCCAGATTCAAAGCCTTGCCGATTCCATCGCCTCCGAGGGGCTTATCCAGCCGCTCGTGGTGAGGAAGACGGACGATGGGTTCGAGCTTATCGCGGGCGAAAGGCGTTTGCGCGCCTGCCGCAAGTTGGGTCTGAAAAAAGTGGCGGTATTTGTGCAGGGCGCAAGCGACGCGTCTTCGGCTGCGAAAGGGCTTATTGAAAATCTCCAGCGCGCCGACCTCAACCCGATTGACGAAGCTTTGGGGTTGGCAAATCTAATGCGCAATTTTCATCTCACGCAGGACGCCGTTGCCCAGCGCTTGGGCAGGCCGCGCTCCTCGATTGCAAATTCACTGCGCCTGCTGTCGCTGCCCGACGAGGTGAAGGGCTTTGTCTCTTCGGGGCTAATCAGCGCGGGGCACGCTAAAATTCTAACCGGCATTGAGGATTCGGCAAAGGCGCTGATGCTCGCCCGTTCCATTATAGAAAAGGGGCTTAGCGTGAGGGCGACCGAGGACGCCGTGCGCAAACTCGGCGATTCCAAGCCGCGCGCGGGCAACGTTTCGCGCTCGCTCTCGTCGGCAAAAAGCGCCGTGATGCGCGACATTCAGAACAAGGTTGCCTCAAAGCTCAACGCTTCGGTGAGCCTTACGCAAAACGGCAAGCGCGGCAAGATTGTAATTGAATATCTCGACAACGACGACCTTTCAAGAATACTCGAAATTCTCGGCGTCAGAATTTGAATGCTTTGCGGACAGTTTTGCTCGGCGGGTGTGCGGCGTGCGCGCTGTTTGCCCCCGTCGTGTGCGCGCAGGTAAAGCAGCACGACTTCACTGCGGAAAACAAAACTCTTGAAAAAAAGGAGTTCGCGCCGAAGGATTCGCCGCTCGGGCAGAAGCGCTCGGGGCTGACCGAGAAGAGCTTTTCGGCAAAGGAGTACCGCAACACAAAGGACGCGTCGGCGCTGATTGAAAAATCATTCTACATTTCCGAGGAGAAAAAAACGCCGTTTTCTGAGGAGACAAAATTTCGCGACTCCGCCAAGAATTTTGAAACCAAAGATTTTCAGCCCAAGAAAAGCAAGTGGTTTGATTCCGATAAAAGGCAGAACCGCTGGGATACCGAAAAAGACCTTTCAAAGACGTACCGCGGCAAGCTCGATTTCTCGAAGGCTTCGCCGTTTTCCACCGAAAACCCAAAAGACGCCTTCGACGGAATGCGCGAGCTTTCAATGCAGGACATCAACAAATACCAGTTCCGCCGCTCGCACCCGCTCGACCCCGGTTTGAAGCAGGTTCGCGCGGGCGGAAAACTCAACGACGTTTCGGTGGATTCGTCCTTTTGGGGGACATCGCGCAAGCCCCTTGAAATTGCAACGCCGCCGCCGGCGTTTTTCGGCAAGGTCAAAAACGTCAAAGAGCCGCCGCGGGGAGATTCCCCAAAAAATGCGACGGCCTCGGATTCGGGTAGGGAAGAGTCGCAGGCGGCATCGCAAAAGCAGCGCAGGTCGGTCAAGGCGGTTGAGTATCTCGACGAGTCGAAATCGCAAAAGTACGAATTCCTGCGCGTTCCCGAGGGAATGAAGGCAAAGGGCAGGGCTGTCATAAAAGTGGAGACCGACGAATAGCCCGCGCGGGAGGCGAAAATGGCGGAGAAGAAATCAAGGAAAGTCGGGTTGGCGGACATCGGGGCGGCGCTCGGGTTGTCGAAGGCGGCGGTGTCGCTTGCCCTTGCCGATTCTCCGAAAGTTTCGCGCGGCACAAAACGGCGCGTGATTGAAAACGCCGAAAAAATGGG
>DAVZIV010000094.1:0-5737 GCA_052273125.1 Candidatus Merdousia sp.
AAAGAGCACAACTAAAAGTTGTGCTCTTATGATTTTATAAATTTTCGTCGTCGATGATTACGCGCCATCGCGCGTTTTTTTATTTTACGTCGAGGACTTCCACATCAAATATGAGCGTGGAATTCGGGGGGATATTCGGCAGAGCCTGCTCGCCGTAGCCGAGCTTCGCGGGAATGTAAAGGGTCGCCTTGCCGCCTTTGGCGACTTTCTGCAAACCTTCGCGGAAGCCGGGGATTACGTTTGCAAGATTGAATTCGGCGGGTTTGCCGTGCTTGTCGGTAGTGTCGAAAACTGTGCCGTTGACGAGCTTGCCCGTGTAGTTGATTTTAACGTCGGAATTTTCCTTTGCGGTTTTGCCGTCGCCCGCCTTTGTGATTTTATAGGCGAGACCCGTGGAGGTTTTAACAACGTCCTTGTCGGCTTCGAGAGTCTTCCAAAACGCGTCGCTTTCGGCCTGTGCTTTTTTTGATTGTTCGGCGACGTATGCGTCGGCTCTGCCCTTGAGGTATTCCATCATTTTCTGGCCGTATTCGGCGATGTTTTTGGGCATTTGTTTGCCCGCGTAGGCGTCTTTCATACCCTGAACGAATATGTCGAATTCTGCGGGGTTGAGCTGCAATTCTTTCAAGCCGCCGTTTTGGAAAACGAACATGCCGAAAGTCTTGATGTAGTCTTCATTTGTTTCGGCGAAAGCCGAGGTGAATGTGGCGGCCGTTGCCGCAGCTATTGCGATTGTTTTTTTTATGTCCATAAATGTTTGTTTGCTGTTCGGGCGTTTCATACGCCGCGGATATCGACAGCAAGTTAAGATGTTTTGTTCTGAGTTTTCAACATCAATTTTGCCTCGGAGGATTTTTTCGGAATATTTTGCCACGCGTTTAGCGTTTTTTTTGCCGATGGAAATTCGAAGGCGCCCGACTTAAAAAAAGGTTGAAGAGGCGCGGAAAATCCCGATCATTGTCGAATATGTTTAAGAAAGTAGACATTTCTGGGGCGATGTCCGACCCGATTGAAAAAATAGGGTCGGACTGGATGCTGATAACGGCGGGCACTGTCGAAAAATTCAATATGATGACGGCAAGCTGGGGCGCGGCGGGTTTTATGTGGAACAAGCCCGTTGTCTTCGCATTCGTCAGACCCAACCGATACACGTTCGATTTCATCGAAAAAAATCCCGTGTTTACAATTTCGTTTTTCGCGCCCGAAGACAAAAAAATTCTCTCCTATTGCGGCTCGCATTCGGGGCGCGACACCGACAAGGCGAAAGAGTGCTCGCTCACGCCGTTTGCGACGAAAAATTCGGCGGTGGCGTTTGAAGAGTCGCGGCTGTACTTCGAGTGCCGCAAGATGTACGCGCAGAATCTGGAGGAGGCCGCGTTTTTGGACAAGTCGGCGCTTCAAAAGTGGTACGGCAAAGACCCGATGCACAAAATGTATGTAGCCGAAATTCTCGGCGCATACTCGGCGTAGCGTTTTTATATCGATGGGGCTTTTCGGCGACATTGTGCGCATTCCCGATTTCTGGCAGAGCGAGGCGCTGTCGGCGCTGCGCTCGGGCTGCGATGTCGTCGTAGACGCGCCGACGGGGGCGGGCAAGACATATGTCTTCGAGATGTACGTTGAAAAGGGGTTTTCCGGAAAGGCCGTCTATACCGTTCCCACGCGGGCGCTCGCCAACGACAAGTACAGCGAATGGAAGTCGCGCGGCTGGCGCGTGGGAATTTCCACGGGCGACTACAACATAGACACCGATTCCCCCGTGGTTGTCGCCACGCTCGAGACCCAGAAAAACAGCCTCTTTACCGGCGACTGCCCCGACCTGCTTGTTATCGACGAATATCAGCTAATATCAGATTCTATCAGGGGTTTCAACTACGAGCTGGCGGTTGCGCTCGCGCCGCCGACCACGCAGCTGCTTCTTCTTAGCGGAAGCGTGCGCAACACCGACGAAGTGGGCAGATGGCTTTCGCGCATAGGCAGAAAGTGCCGCGTTGTAAGCGACGCGGCGAGAGCCGTTCCGCTGGAGGAGGTCTTTTCGAATTCGTTCGGCGGCGATGCCCGCGAAGTTTCCGGCGCGTGGCCGAAGCTCGTCAAGCGCGTCATGGATTCGGCGATGTCGCCAGTGCTGATTTTTGCGCCGCACCGAGCAGAGGCGGAGGCGATAGCGCAGAAGCTCGCCCGCGAACTGCCGTGCCCGAATTTTCTCAATCTTCCCAAACAGCTGGCGTCGGCGGCTGGGAAAAGCCTTGCAAATATGATGCGCCGCAGGGTTGCGTTCCACCACAGCGGGCTTTCCGCGTTCCAGCGCTCGGCGGTCGTGGAAAAATACGCAAGAGACGGGCAGCTTGACGTTGTTGTGGCAACGACGGGGCTTGGCGCAGGCGTGAATTTTTCGATGCGCAGCGTGATTGTTGTCTCGCGAGAGTACGAGACGGCTTCGGGCGCGAAAATTCTGCGCCCCGACGAGCTTCTGCAAATGTACGGCAGGGCGGGGCGGCGCGGCAAGGACAGCGTAGGATATGCAATCTGCCTGCCCGACAAGCCCCGCCTTGCCGACGCAAAGCAGGGAATTTTGCGCAGGGTTGACGCGGTCGATTCGGCGGCGTCGATACGCATTATGGCGCGCGCCGCCGACGAAGGCAAAGACCACATTCGCGCTCTTGCCGATTTCTACAAGCGTCTTTTCACCGACGAAAAAATAGACATAGGCTTTGCCGACATAGAGTCGCTCGTGCGCCGCGCCGACACGCCGCTTTCGCCCGCGCGCAAATTTTTGAAGACCGAAATTTTCAATTCGCGTTCGGCGTGGGAGCGCAGGCGGGTTGTCGGCGATTTTTTTGCCAAAGACGCGCTTTTTTTCGACGGCGAAAACTGGTCGGAATTTACGCGGTCGGAGAAGGCGGTGCAGGCGCTTAAAATGGGTTCGGTATGCGGGCTTGAAAACGGCGCGTTCGGCGTAGCCGTCAAAGTTGCGTTTTTTAAGGGCGGCGCGATGATTTTGACGAAGAGGGCGCGCTCTCTTTTGCGCAGGGCGGCGGATTCAGCGCCTGAGCAAGTCTCGCGCTTTTCGGGCAAGTTCACTTCTATGAAGCGGCTGCGCGCCGACTTCGGGGCGGTTGTCTCTGCGTGTTTTTCGGGCGCGAAAATCGCAGCCTTCGACGTTTCGGCGGACGCGGTTTCGATCGGGATAGACCTGAGCCTGACGAAAATAAAGGCCGTTGTGGACGGCTACGGCGCAAAGCTTTTCAATCCGCCGCAAAGGCGCGTAGACGCCTCGGCGGAGAACGATTTCGGCAGGCTTGCGGGCTTTTCAAAACAGTCCGCGGGCGAATCCATAGCGCGCCAATGGTTTAGGTTCGGGCTTGTTGACGAGCGTTTCAAGCCGACTATCAGGGGGCGAATATTTTCGTTTTTCAACGGCGGCGAAGGTTTCGCGGTTGCCGCCGCAATGGAGGACGAATCGTACGATATTTTCGATTTGGTCTACGATTTGGCGAACCTGCGCGCGGGCGGGCGCTTCCACTTGTCGGAATCGAAACTCGCGTGTTCTTCGCGCTTGGCGGACTGCTGCGCGATGGCGTTCTTTGCCGCAAACGTAAAGGGCGCGCTCAAGGCGGGAGTTCCCATAACCTACGGGGGCGGGGCAAGCGAAATTGTCCGCGCCATGCGCGCGGGCGATTCCGCCGCCAAATTCGAAAGCGACCTCGTTTCGCGCGGCGACATAGAGCGCGCCTACTTGGAATGGAAAAGCATTCTGCGCCACATATCGTTTTTGCCGGATTTGCCCTGCGAACGCTGGAACGCCCTCAAGGCGGCGGCGCGGCGCTTGTGCAACCTTTAACGCTTTTCGTCGGCGGCGCGGCAGTGCGCGGACACCGTGAACAGCGGCAGGAACAGGAATTGCGGTATTCTGCCGCCAATGTGTTTGATGAGGTCTACGGCTATGTCGGGCAGTTCGATTTCGCCGCGGCGGCGGAATTCGTCTATGAGTATTTGGTAGGTGTCTATTAGTTTGAGGCACGATTCCAAATACCAGTGCGCCTTGTTCTTGCCGAGGGCGACGGAGCCAAGCGGCAGGTAGTCGTGGCCTGCAATGACGTTTTCAATGCCCGTATCCAGAAGTTTTTGAACCGAAGAGCGGTACATTTCAACGTCTATGTAAAGCCCCGTGCCCTGAAGTTCGGTGCCGTTTGCCTGAAGGGAATCGCCGCTGATGGCGGTTTTGGTTTTTTCGTCGAACCAAGTAACGCAGTCGGTGTCGTGCCCGGGGGTGTGAATCATGCGCAGGCGGCCGGCTACGATGTCGTTTTCCTTCAAAAGAATATCGGGCTCTACGCCTTTGAGCGACGCCGAGGGCGGCGGGCTGTATTCGGGGAAGGGCGCGCGGATTAGCTTGTTGTATTTGAGCGGGTCGCGGATTTTATCGACATACTCGCCGAAGGCGGCGATTTTCGCCTTCGAAATTTGGCGCAGGCGGTAGTGCCCGCCGACGTGGTCGCCGTGCGAGTGCGTACAGAGAATGATGTCGAGGTCGTCGGGAGTGAGGCCTTCGGCTTTGAGCGCGGGCACAATACAGTCGTCCACGGTTTCGCTGTTCGCGCCCGAGTCTATGAGAATGTTCCGCTCTCCCTTGACGAGCACCACGCCCGCCCAGCTTCCGCAAAAGGGAGTTTTCAGCAGCTTTATGTCCTGTACTATATTTTCAAATTCTATCATATAAATTCCTTGACAGTAGGGGGTATTGACCTATGAATAAAATACGAACGAATTTTCAGACACAGAGTTTGTTTTATCAAGTAAATTCTCACGAATTATCGCACACATATGTCAGTAAAATCAGTATCCATACAGCAGAACCGCTATGCGGATTCCGTCACTTTGATGGGCATTCTCGACGCGGTGAAAAAGAGCGGCAAGGTAAAGCTTGCGGAAGTCCAGATGGGCACGCCCCAAAATGTGGACGTCATGCGCCAGTTGGGCTTCGACATTCCCGCATCGGTTGGCGCCAACGACCTCGTGATTGCAATAGAGGCCGAAAACGACGCCCTCCTCAAGGAGGCGTACGAAGACGTAATCAACCGTCTCGACCGCAAACATTCCGACGACGACGAATCTTTCAATTCGCTCGACGAAGTGGACCCCGCCGACGGCTGGAATCTCTGCCAGATTTCCCTCCCCGGCGAATACGCCGCCGCCGAAGCCAAAAAGGCCATCAACAAGGGTTTGGACGTGTTCATTTTCAGCGACAACGTCTCCATTGAAGAAGAGCTTGAGCTAAAGCGGCTCGGCGACGAAAAAGACGTTTTGGTTATGGGACCCGACTGCGGCGTAGGCATGCTCGACGGTATTGCCCTTGCGACGATGAGCCTTGTAAACAGCGGTCCCGTCGGCATTGTCGGCGCTTCGGGCAGCGGCGCGCAGGAAGTCGCCTGTATTGTTGAAAAGGCGGGCTCGGGCATTTCGGCGCTCATCGGCACCGGCGGGCGCGACCTCTATCCGCAAATCGGCGGCCTTTCCATGATTAAGGGAATGCAGCGCCTTGCAAAGGACGACGCCACAAAGGTCATTGTGCTTGTTTCAAAGCTCGCCGACCGCGCCGTTATGGACAAGGTTCTCACTCAGGCCGACAAAATTCAAAAGCCCGTTGTTGCGATTTTTCTCGGCGGCGACGAATCCCTCTTCGCCGCGCACAAGGTTCGCGGCACGTTCAGCTTGGAAGAAGCGGCTCTCAAGGCGC
>DAVZIV010000095.1:0-5737 GCA_052273125.1 Candidatus Merdousia sp.
GTGGACACCGAAAAGGCGTTGGAAACAGTAGATTCAATTCCCCTTTCGATGCACTGCTGGCAGGGCGACGATGTATGCGGTTTCGAGACTCCCGATGCGGGGCTTTCGGGCGACGGCATTCAGGCTACGGGCAATTTCCCCGGAAAGGCGCGCAATGTCGACGAGCTTCGCGCCGACATTGACGAAGCCCGCAAATATATCCCCGGCAAAACGCGCATCAATCTGCACGCAATCTACGGCGAATTCGCCGGCAAGAGAGTTGAAAGAAACGCCATAGAATACAAACATTTCAAGGGCTGGGTAGACTGGTGCAAAGAGCGCGATATGGGGATAGACTTCAATCCAACGTATTTCTCGCACCCGCTGGTAAAGAACGGTATGACTCTTTCAAGCCCCGACAAGGGCGTGCGCCAGTACTGGGTTGAGCACGGTATTGCCTGCCGCAAGATTGCCGAAAAAATGGGCAAGGAGCTCGGCAACACCGTTGTCACGAATTTCTGGATGCCCGACGGCATGAAGGATATGCCCGCCGACAGGCTCGCGCCGCGCAAGCGCATGGAGGATTCGCTTGACAAGATTATGTCGGTAAAGGTTTCCAAAAAATACAACAAGGACGCTTTCGAGAGCAAGCTTTTCGGTATCGGTAGTGAAAGCTATGTAGTTGCCTCGCACGAGTTTGTTATGGGCTATTCCGTCAAGAATCAGATTTTGATTACGCTCGACTCCGGCCACTTCCACCCGACCGAAACAATTTCCGACAAAATCTCGTCGGCGCTGATGTTTGTTCCCGAATTGCTCTTGCACGTTTCCCGCGGCGTCCGTTGGGACAGCGACCACGTTGTTCTCTCCGACGACAACACAATGGCAATCATGCAGGAGATAATCCGTTGCAATGCAATCAACAAGGTGCACATTGGCATGGACTTCTTCGACGCCAGCATCAACCGCATATTTGCCTGGGCAATCGGTATGAGAGCTGCCCGCAAGAGTCTGCTTTGTGCTTTGCTTGATCCCCTCACTATGATGAAGGACGCCGAAAACAACGTGGACTTCGGCACGCGCTTGGCTCTGATGGAAGAAGCCCGCAATCTTCCCTCTGCCGACGTTTGGCAGGAATATTGCGCCAGAACCGACAAGCTCACGGGTATGGCTATGCTCAAGGGTGTCAAAGCCTACGAGAAAAAAGTGCTCTCTTCCCGCTAATTTTGTCTTGCGGCGCGGCGGATTTTTGCGCAGCAAAAATATTTCCGCCGCTTTGACAGTGGGCGAAGTTCGGCTTTCCCGCGTAGCGCAAAGCGCCGCTTTGACAGCGAACATCACAACATTTTACATACAAAAAGGAGACAAAGATTTTTGTTTCCTTTTTTTTGTGTAATATATTCAGTGCCAAAGCAGGGCGGATTTTTATCCTGCGGCGCGGCAACACAAAAGTTGCGCAGCAGGCTTTTGGGGGAAGCTTTGGCGCAAGCCAAAGACCCCGAGCTTTGGCGAGCGGGCGAGACGAGTACCACTGTGCGAGCGAGTTCAATTTCGTCCCCGCGAGATAATCGCCGCTTTGCTTGGGGTTATCGTAAGTTTCCATTGAAGTTTTATTTCCATGCTGCGTTTTACATTCGCAAAATATGCCTATCTCCATAAAAAGAACGAATGATATTCACTGGCAAAGCACGGAATATTTTTCGGTAGAAAAATCCGTGCGCCGCAAAAAAAAATATATTGACAAAGGGAACAAGAGGGTCTCTAATGAGCATATCATCAGATGATACGATTGTCTGGCGGTTAGGTTTTATGGAGCTGCGCTGAAAAAGCGCATACTCCTTGAGGGCCGAAGAACCGGAAATTAAAAAACTGCAATATTTCGCAAAATGGCACCCGATTTGATAGTCAAGAGAAAATCCCTTGCAGAGGAGGTTGCGTCGCGCCTTCAGGGGCAGATTGTCTCGGGCAAATTTGGCGTCGGCGAAAAATTGCCCACCGAGCCGCAGCTTATGCAGGCGTACGGGGTGGGGCGCTCTTCGGTTCGAGAGGCAATCCGCATTCTTTCAAATTCGGGAATGCTGAGCGTGCGTCAGGGATTGGGCACGTTTGTGTCGTCGCGCTATGCGACATCCGAGCCGATTGGTTCGCGCTTCGGCAGGGCGGACGCCTCCGACCTCGACGATATCCGCCAAATACTCGAGATGAAAATAGCCGAAAAGGCGGCGCTCAACCGTACGAAGGCGGATTTGCGCGAGATAAAAAAACGCCTCGATGCCGTGGAAAAAGCCGACTTTGGCGACTCTCTCGACGAGTGCATAGACGCCGACATAGCATTTCACGCGGCTTTGGCGGCGGCTTCCCACAACGCTATTTTGGCGGAATTTTACGAGATGGTTTCAGGGCGCCTGCGCAGGTGGTACAAGACAATCTACGCAACGCCGGAGATTTTCGCCTCCGCGCTCGGGCTTCACAGACGCCTCTACGCAAACATTCTCGACAAGCAGCCGCAGCTTGCATGGGACACCGCCGAGGAAATAATAAAACACGGCAGAATTTGATATTTTTTACTAACATCAATAATCAACAACAAAAAAAGGAAAATATTATGGCAAATTATTTTAACACACTTCCCCTGAGGGAAAAACTCCGCCAGCTGCACATGGCAGACTTGATGGACCGCTCGGAATTCGCCGACGGCGTCGAAGCGCTCAGGGGCAAAAAGATTGTAATCATAGGCTGCGGCGCACAGGGCTTGAATCAGGGCTTGAATCTGCGCGACAGCGGTCTCGACGTATCCTATGCGCTGCGCCAGTCGGCAATCGACGAAAAGCGCGACTCTTGGAAGAATGCCACGAACAACAATTTCAAAGTCGGCACATACGAAGAGTTGATCCCCTCGGCCGATTTGGTCATCAACCTCACTCCCGACAAGCAGCACTCAAAGGTGATTGCCGCGGCAATGCCCCTGATGAAGCAGGGCGCGGCGCTTTCGTACTCGCACGGTTTCAATATCGTCGAAGAGGGTATGCAAATCCGCAAAGACATCACCGTTATAATGGTTGCCCCCAAGTGCCCCGGTACTGAAGTCCGCGCCGAATATCTGCGCGGGTTCGGCGTTCCGTCGCTTGCCGCCGTCCACCCCGAAAACGACCCCGAAGGCAAGGGCTGGGCTTATGCAAAGGCATACTGCGTTGCGCTGGGTTCGCACAAGGCCGGCGTTCTGAAGTCTTCGTTCGTCGCCGAAGTAAAATCCGACTTGATGGGCGAACAGACAATTCTTTGCGGCCTTTTGCAGACTGCCTCGCTGTTGTCCTTCGACAAGATGGTTGAAAACGGCATCGAAGCCTCGTACGCGTCGAAGCTCGTTCAGTACGGCGTCGAAGTCATTTCCGAAGCCCTCAAGCACGGCGGCGTAAGCGGAATGATGGACAGACTTTCCAACCCCGCAAAAATCAAGGCGTTTGAATTGTCCGAAGAGCTCAAAAAGATTATGCGCCCGCTCTTCCGCAAGCATCAGGACGACATTATGTCGGGCGAATTCAGCAAGACGATGATGGAAGACTGGAAAGACGGCGACAAAAAGCTTCTCACTTGGAGGGCCGAAACGGGCAAAACTCCCTTTGAAAACACTCCCGCAAGCGATATGAAGATTTCCGAGCAGGAATACTTCGACAACTACCTGCTGCTTTCGGCATTCATCTGCGCCGGCGTCGAATTGGCGTTTGAAACTATGTGCGAAGCCGGCATACAGCCCGCATCGGCGTACTACGAATCCCTCCACGAAGTTCCGCTTATTGCAAACACCATTGCAAGAAGAAAGCTCTACGAAATGAACAGGGTCATTTCCGACACCGCCGAATACGGCAACTACCTCTTCTACAATGCCTGCCGCCCGCTCTTGGCAGACTTTATGAAGAAGATTACCCCCGATTTGGCAGGCAAAAACTTCAACGAGGGCAAAGACGGCGCCGTCGATAACTCGCTCTTGGTGCACGTCAACGAAGCCCTTCGCGACTACCCCGTGGAAGTTATCGGCAGAAAATTGCGCAAGTATATGACCGCAATGCGCCCGATTAAAACGGCTTAGTTTTCGACAGGTTTTAAGTGTCGGGGGCGGGGCGCGTGTGGCCTCCCCCCGTTTTTAATATGTAAAAGGCAGTTTATGCAATTTCCTCAAAAATCGTCGATATCGGTTTCAAATTTGTGTGTCGGTTTCGACTCCAACAACGTTCTCAACGGGCTCGACTGGCGCGCATGCGGCGGCGGGGGCTGGAAAATCTACGGCGAAAGCGGCTCGGGCAAAACGTCGTTTTTGAAGGCGATAGCGGGGAAGATTCCCGCAAAGGGCGAAGTGTCGGTATCGTTCGCGCAGACGAAATCCCCCGCGCCAGAAGTCTACTATGTGGACAACTGGTACAAATTCGAGAATCTCGACGGCGACAGGAATTTCTACTACCAGCAACGCTACAACAAACAGGAGGAAAACGAGACTTTGACTGTCTATGCCGAACTCGAACGCTTCGGCAAAAAGCGCGGTCTGGACTATTCCGCGGTAGAGCCGATTCTGGAAAAATTCGGCTTTCAGAACTGCCGCCATACGCAGCTTATCGAACTTTCCAGCGGCGAACACAAAAAGCTGCAGCTCGTATGCGCCCTTTGGCTCAAGCCCCAAATTTTGCTTCTCGACGAGCCGTATGTGGGGCTTGACAAACTCTCGCGCCAAAATCTCAACGAGCTTCTCGACGCCGAAATAGCCGACGGCGCGCTCGTGGTTATGGTCACCAACGATACCCAAGTACCGTCGCGCATTTCAAATTTTGTGCGCATAGAAAACGGAAAACTTGTTTCGACGGACCGCAACGAATCGCTTGTAAGCGGGACGATTCGTCTCAAGCCCGTTCCCTACTTTTTGCAGAAAAGCCCGAAAATAGACAGCCCCGAGATTTTGTCTCTTAAAAACGTCACCGTGCGCTATGGCGACAAGGTTGTTCTTCGCGACATTTCTTGGACTGTCAAGGCGGGCGAAAAGTGGCTTTTGCAGGGGCACAACGGCTCGGGAAAATCGACCCTTTTGAGCCTCATTGACGGCGACCACCCGCAGGCGTACTCAAGCAACATTACGCTTTTCGGGCGTCCGCGCGGCTCGGGCGAAAGCATTTGGGACATCAAGAAAAAAATAGGAATCATCTCTCCCGAGCTTCACTGGTATTTCGATCCCAATGCCACGGTTTGGAACTCCGTCGCTTCGGGAATCAAGGACACAATCGGCTGGTTTCTCGAAGTTTCCTACGAGGAGCAAAAGCAGATTGAAAGCGTTTTGGACTTCTTCGGTCTCTTGGACGTGCGCGACAGGCTGCTCTCTTCGCTGCCGCTGGGCAAACAACGCCTTGCGCTGCTTGCGCGCGTAGTTGTGAAAAATCCGCAGTTGATGATTTTGGACGAGCCGTGTCAGGGGCTGGATTCGGCGCAAACGCGGCTCTTTAACGACATACTCGACGCGCTCAGCCCGTACGGGAAGACGATAATTTATGTTGGGCATTATGAGACGCAGCTGCCAAAGTGTCTCGAGTACAAGCTCGAGCTCTCCCACGGCTGTGTAAAGGCGTGAAATTGGCTTAAAAACGCGTTTCGGAAACACCTGCCACTGCTCGCGTACTTTTCAGTACGCCACGTACCGTCAGTTGCTTCCAAAGCCGCGTTTTGTAAGCACAATTTGCCGCCTTTTTCCCGCTCGGCGGGTTTCGATTCTGTGGCGCGG
>DAVZIV010000096.1:0-5698 GCA_052273125.1 Candidatus Merdousia sp.
CGCATTTGGGCACAGGCAACTACAATTCGATAACCGCCAAAATCTATACCGACCTTTCGTTCTTCACCGCAAACCCCGAAATATGCGCCGAAGTTGCAAACCTCTTCAACACGCTCACGGGAAAGATAAAAGACCCCAAGTTCGGACGCCTCATTGTAGCTCCCTTTAACTTCCACGACAAATTCATTGCCCTTGTGGAAAACGAGATAAAAAACGCAAAGGAGGGCAAACCGTCCGGCATAAAAATCAAGGTCAATTCCGTAGTGGAAAAGGATTCCATAGACGCGCTTTACAGGGCGTCGCAGGCGGGCGTGAAAACGCGGATTATAGCCCGCGGGATATGCGCGCTCGTCCCCGAAGTCAAGGGCTTGAGCGAGAATATTTCGGTGCGCAGCATTGTGGGCGTGTATCTGGAGCACAGCCGCATTTACTATTTTGAAAACGGCGGAGACCCGCTTGTGTTTATAGGCAGCGGCGACTTGATGACGCGCAATATGTACAAGAGAGTCGAATGTATTTTCCCCATAGACGACGCCGAATTGAAGGCGCGCATCTGCAACATTCTCGACGTAATGCTGCGCGACAACCAGTTCGCCTCGGAATTGCACGGCAACGGCGCGTATTACCCGTCCGCCGATATGAAAACATCTGCGCCGCTTTCCGCCCAGCAGTATTTTATGGAGCACGAATAGCGCGGCGGCGCTTTGCCCTTGCGCCGTCGCGGCGGAGCGGGACACGCCGCCGCATTTATCCGCGCTGCGGTGCGTAGAATACGCCCACCGACAGGCGCGGCAATCTTAGAATGTGCCCGCGCAGCGGACTTTCGCAGAGAAGCCCGCGGGTGTCGAAATTTTCAATGTCGGCAATCTGCACGAAGCCGCGGAGGTCTTCGCCGACGGAAAATTCCGCGGGGGAGTCGGACGGATTGAATGCCACAAACAGCGGGCCCGACGAGGCGTCGGCGCGGTTGTAGTTGTACATTGCCGCGTACGCGGGGTGGGTGTCCGACTTGTAGAATTTGAAAAAGTCGGGACTGTCGCACTTGTCGCGGCGCAGAAGCCTGCCTTCGGGCGAAAGTCTGAATTTTACCAGCGAGCGCAGCCACTGGGCGACTCCCGAAAAATACGCACCGCGAGCGTAGTCGAGCTCGTTTGCGCCGCCGTCTTTGTAGGTGTTGTTCCTGCCGTATTTCGTGCGCAGCAGGTCGAAGCCCTCGGCAAGCATCGGTATTCCCTGCGAGAACAGCGTAAGCGCGTATGCAATTTTGTAGCGGCGAATGTCGTCGCCCGACGGAGAGCCGAAGTTCTGCGAGAGCCTGTCGAAAAGGCATTTGTCGTCGTGGCTTTCGACGTAGTTTACCGTTTGCGCGGGGAATGTGGCAACGCCGCCTATGCTTGCCTTTGCAAAATATTTAAAGCCCTCGAAGTCGCCGCGTCCCTTCGCGTATTCGACGGCGAATTCCCTGAAGCCGTCGTTCCACGAAGACCAGCCCGTTTTGCGCAGCGAACGGGCTATGTGCCCGCGGAAACTCCACGGTTCGGCTATCAAAATTACCGACGGCTTGATTTTTTTTAATTCGCGCTCTATCTGGACGAGCGCGCCCATTCCCAATAGCTCGGCGAGGTCGAAACGGAAGCCGTCTACGCCGTAGTTTACAAGAAGCTTGCGCAGGCTGTCCAGAATCAGCCGCATTCCCGCGCGCGATTCGGTGCGGAAGTCGTTGCCGCAGCCGCTGTAGTTGGACAGCGCGCCGCCGATGTCGGTTCTGAAATAGTACTGCTTGTCTACCAGCGCCAGAAAGTTCGGCTCTCCGTAGTGGTTGTAGACGACGTCGAGAATCACCGCCAGCCCCGCGGAATGGAACGCCTTTACAAGCTCGGCAAATTCGTCGTTCTGGGTGGCGGCGGCGGGGTCTGTTGCGTATGCGCTCGACGGCGCGTGCCAGTTGACGGGCATATAGCCCCATTCGTAGTCCGTTTTGTTTTCGTATGTGAATTCCTGAACGGGCTGCAATTCGACGCAGTTTGCGCCGCATTTGCGCAGGTAGCAGTCGGGCGACTTCAGCCACTTTGCCAGTCCCGCAAAGCCGAGGCGCCCGCTCGGGGAAATGTCGGCTTGCGCCCGCGCGAGCACGTCGCGCAGGTGAGCTTCGACAATCACGAGGTCGTGCCAGTCGGGCGTTTTGAAAGAATCGCAGGCTTTCGGCAGCTGGGTGTCGTACTTTACAATGCAGTGACCCTTTGAATCGAGGACGGCGTTGGCGTACGGGTCCGATATTATTTTGCGGCGGTCGAACGCGGTGGTGTCGTTGAGGTTGCGGCCGTCCACGCAGAAAGAGTAGACGCAGCCGCGCAGGTCGGTTTCCGCCGTCGCCGACCAAACCGCGCCGTCCGATGTGGACGCCTCGAGCATATGTTCGGTCTGCTCGCCCTGCCGCCTGTAGATTACGTACACGGCGTCGGCGCGCGGGGCGAATAGCGAAAACACGGTTTTGCCGTTTTCAAGGCGCGCGCCAAGCGGCGCGCTCGTGTTGATTTTGGGCAGCAGTACGGATTCGTCCACATCGCAGCTTAAATTGTAGTCGGGCAGAAGCATTTTTACGGGCTCGCCGAGCTGGCACATTTTCGACGTCCTTACCACGAAGACGTGCGCGCCCGTAGTGGAAAGGCGCAGAAGCAGATTTTTGTTGCCGTGCGAATCCGCCGAAACGTTCACCGTGCGGGCGGTGTCCGGCTCGAGCCACGAGCCGTCGGAGCAGGCGAATTTGAAGCGGCAGACTCCCCTCTGAAATTCGAGTTTGCACAGGGGGACGTCGAGGGCGAACATTGTGTTTTTTTCGTCGTGAACGCGCCGCATTTGCCACTGGGAGTTTCCGACGGCGTTGCCCCAGCCGTTGAAGTCGCCGCAGAGGTAGTATTGGCTGTCTTCTTCGGCGTTGGGAAAACTCTTTTTTGAAATTGCGAAGCGCGCGGTGTCGCCGTCTATGGAGTACGAGCTGTACTGGGCGAATTTTGGCTTTTGGGCGCGCTCGACCGAAACCGCCTTTACGCCGCCGGAAAAGACCACGCGCGGAACGAACGGGCAGTCGCGCGAGAGCACGAATATTACTTCGGAGAGTGCCGACCACCAGACTTTGGATATTTTCATAGTTTTTTATCGGCTTGAAAATCTCACGGGTTTTGGCGGAAGCTTGGGCGTGTACGAAAGCGCGGTTGTAGAACCGAGCCTCACTTTGACGGGCTTCATTTTTGCCTCTACAAGGTTTTGGCCTGCGTCGCAGAGGAGCTTTTCGCCGTCGGGGGCGGGCGGCGGGAGCTGCGCGGACAAAGCGGCGGAGCTGTCGAACGAAAGCGTGGGGGCGTTTGCCCTTTCGACGGCGGCTTTGCGCTCGAGCGCTGCGACGGACGCGCCCGTCATATCTATGCGCAACTCGGGAGCGGCGGGGGTCTGTTTCTTTTGCGGGTCTTCGGTTTCTGGGGCGGTTTTGCTTTTCAAGCCCAGTTTGACGAGCGCCGAAGACCAAAAGCTCTCGTCTTTTTTCGGGGCGGGGGCGGGCGCTTCGCCGTCGTCGTCTATCGAAACGGGCTGGGAGTCTTTGAAGCGGAATACGATGTCGTCGGGGTAGGCGTAGCCGAGCTTTTCGCGGATTACGCGCGAGGCGAATTCGTCGTCGGAAACGAGCTTGTTGTAGTAGCGGTTTTTGTAGTCGCACTCGCGCCCGAGTTCCTCGGCGCGCTTTTCAAGCTCTTGGCGCACTTGGCTTAGGCGGGCGTTTTCCTGCATTGCGCCCGTCCATCTGAAATAAAACCACAACGCCGCGACTGCCGAAGCAAGCAGGAGAATCGACGTAAAAATGCCGTACCAACGTCCTTTCATATTATCGCTTCAATTCAATCCAAAAGGCGGCGGTGTGTAAAGTTTTTTCTCGCGCCGAAAAAAATACTCGCAACTATCGGCATTTGTGTAAAAATACGGGGTATGATTAACATCGACAGGCGGACATTTTTGGGGGCTACGGCGGCGTCTCTTGCCGCGTTGCCGCGCGTTTGCGCCGCCGTCTACGGTGGCGACGATTCCGTTCGGGTCGCCGTTGTAGGAGCCGGCAGAAGCGGGTTCAAGGCTGTCGATACGCTTTTCAAGCTTGCCCAGTCGGGCGAAAACGTGCGCATTGTCGCCGTTGCCGACGCCTTTGAAGACTGCGCAAAAGAGCTTTGCCGCAGGGCGGAAGAGCTTGAAAGCAAGTACCGCCTCAATCGGCGCATATTCGACGTTCCGCCCGCGCGCGTCTTTTGGGGGCTTGACGCCTACATGGCGGCAATCGACTCCGACTGCCACATAGCCGTGCTCGCCACGCCGCCGGTTTTCCGCCCGCGCGAAGTCGAATACGCGTTTTCAAAAAACAGGCACGTTTTGATGGAAAAGCCCGTTTGTGTCGATTCCGTGGGCGCGCGCAAAATGTACGCTCTTTCAAAGGTTGCAGCCGAAAAGGGGCTGACCGCCATAAGCGGCGTGCAGCGCCGCTACCACAAGGGCTATCAGGAGGCGGTCGAACGCGTTCTGGACGGGCAGATTGGCGAAATTCTCTACGCGCAGTGCCACTGGTTTTTGTCGCACTTCGACGGGCAGGACTTGAAGACCCCGCCCAATGCAGACCCCGAGGAGCTCGAATACCAGCTGCGCAACTGGGGGCTTTTCATTTGGACGAGCGGCGACCACATCGTGGAGCAGCAGGTGCACAATCTCGACATAATGCGCTGGATTTTCGGGCGCACGCCGAAATTCGTAAGCGCAATCGGCGGCAGACGCGTTGATTTGCCCATGCCAAAGTACGGCAACAGGTTTTCGCACTTTTCGGCGGAGTTCGACTTCGGCAACGAAGTCCGCCTTTTCGCCCAGTGCCGCCAAGAGCCGGACACCACGCCGCAGGTTGTGGAGCGCGTAGTCGGCACGAAGGGCGTAATGCAGACAAGCCTGTTTTCGGCTCAGACCATAACGGGGGCGGTCAACTGGCGCGCAAACCCGATAGAAGACCCCGTTCTTGAAGAATACCGCGTCTTGTTGGACAGCGTGAAAAACTCGCGCGCCGTAAACACCATAGACGAAATGACCGACGCTTGCATGTACGCAATCGCCGCCAGAATGAGCGCGTATTCCGGGCTGCGCTTCAAGTTCGACTGGGCGCTGCGCCGCCCCAAAGTGCCGCTTCTGCCCGCCGAGCTGCGCTTCGGCAAAAAGCCGATAGACGAACTGCCCGTTGCGGGCAAATACAGGATTTTGTAAAATGCCCAAATCTTCGCGCTCGCTCTGGACGAAAAAAATAATAGAAGGCGATGTCAAGGCGTCTCCCTCGGGCGGCGGCGCGTGGACTTTCGAGGTGCTCAAGCGCAAGTCGGGGCTGACCGAGCTCGAGCGTAAAAAGAACGCTCGGACAGAGCAGAACCTGCGCGGCAGGCAGATGCGCGGCGTAGTTTTGGGTATAGACCCGAGTTTGCGCGGCACGGGGCTTTCGGCGCTGGAGTCTATGCCCGACGGCTCGCTGCGCTATGTGGAATCTCTTACGGTGACGAATCCGCCAAAGCTTTCAATGGCGCAGTGTTTGGCGCGCATTCTCGACGAGACCGAAAAAATCATAGCCCGCACTCGCCCCCGTGTGCGTTGCGATGGAGCAGAGCGTCTACGTCCAGAATTTCAGAACGGC
>DAVZIV010000097.1:0-5674 GCA_052273125.1 Candidatus Merdousia sp.
ATGGGCACAATGGCAATGCCGCTTTCAATGGCGGCAAGGTTGTAATCCCGCCCTCGCTTGCCCCCGAAGACTTGGCGGCGACGCTCCAAAAACACAACGTCGATATGGTCATAAGCGTGCCGCGCTTCTACGAAATGCTGCACTCGAACATTATGGCGAAAATCGGGCAGTCGAAAATCGCAAGCGCAATGTTCGCGGCGGCAAAGGCAATAGGCAATATCAAGCTTTCGCAATTCCTGTTCGGCGTTATCCATAAAAAATTCGGCGGTGCGATAAAATTCTGGATTTCCGGCGGCGCTGCGCTCGACAAAAAAGTCTGGAGCGACCTCTTCGCGCTGGGCTTTACAATCCGCGAGGGCTACGGAATGACCGAGTGCGCCCCGATTATCGCCTTCCCGCGAATCGACAACATAAAGATGGGCTCACCCGGACAGGCGCTCACGGGCATAGACGTGCGCATTGCCGACGGCGAAATAATAGTGCGCGGGGCAAACGTCACCTCGGGCTACTACAACCGCCCCGAAGAAACCGACGAATCAATCAGAAACGGCTGGCTCTACACGGGCGACCTCGGCTATATAGACGACGACGGCTTCATTTTCATCACGGGACGCCGCAAGGAAATAATAGTTCTTGCGAACGGCAAAAACGTCAACCCCGCCGAAATTGAAATCAAGCTGCAAAGGCAGTCGCCCGACGTGCTCGAAGCGGGCGTGTTGATGTCCGACAACACGCTTTCGGCGGTAATCCGCGTTCCGCAGGCGCTCGTCAACGCGCTCGGCACAGACGGCGCAAAGGAGAAAATCAGAAACGAGGCAATTCTGCCCTACAACCGCGACGCCGCCACATACAAGCGCATAATAAAAATTTCGCTCACCACCGACGAACTGCCGCGCACGCGCGTGGGCAAACTCAAGCGCCACCTGCTGCCCGCATACATCGACAACGAAACGCGCGCGCAGGCAAAGCCCCCCGCCCCCGAGCCCGACGGCGAAGTCTACGCACAGCTCAAGGCGGTCGTCGAAAAACAGATTTCCCTGCCCTTCGACTGCGACGCCCATATGGAGATGGATTTGGGTCTCGATTCGCTTGGCAAAATATCCCTGCAATGCTTCGTAAAGGAAAACTACGGAGTTGAAGTTTCCGAGCTAGACTTCCAAACGTACCCGACCCTGCGCAAATTCGCCGAAATGGTGGAGACAAACCGCGACGCCGATTTCGACGGAGAGGCTAAGGACATATCTTGGGGCGAGATAATCTCGCACACAGACGACGTTGTCCTCCGCAAGCCAAACCCGCTCCACTTCCTTTCCATTGCAATATTCAGGGGACTGACAAAACTCCTCTACAAGGTCGAAATTTCGGGCGGGCAAAACGCCCCCGAAGGCAGGCCGCTGATTCTCGCCTGCAACCACCAGTCTTATATAGACGGAATTTTGGCGGTGGGCAATTCGTCCAAAACGCAAATCTACAAAACGTACTTCTTTGCCAAAATCCGCAACATAATCCGCAGCGGCTTCGTCAGGAAATTCGCCGAATGCAGCAACGTGATTATTATGGACATAAACGACAACGTCAAAGACTCCATAATAAAGCTCGCCCGCGCCCTGCGCGACGGCAACCGCATTGTAATCTTCCCCGAGGGCACGCGAACAAAAGACGGCGACGTTGCCGAATTCAGGCAGACTTTCGCAATAATTGCAAAGGAGACCGCCTCGCCCGTGGTGCCCGTGTGCATAAGCGGCGCATTCGAGAATATTCCCGTCGGCAAAACGCTGCCTAAATTCGGCTCGAAAATCTGCGTGGAATACCTCGAAGAAATGAGCCCCCTGCCCGACGAATCCTACGCGCAGTTCGCCTCGCGAGTGCGCGAGAAAATAGAAAAGCGCCTCGCCGAAAAAAACGCCGAAGGCAAACGCTAAGTTAAAAAAGTTGACACAAACGCCAAAAGGTACAACCTTTAAACAATACGCTAAAACGCCCGCGCGCGCTAAACGGCGCGCGGCGGCAACCCTATTTCAAACAAAACCAAAATGTTAGACAAAATTCTCAACGTAAAAGGAAAGGGCGTTTTCGTCCCCGGAAACGACATCGACACAGACAGAATCATTCCCGCGCGCTTCATGGTATGCATAACTTTTGAAGGGCTGGGCAAATACGCATTTTACGACGAACGCAAAAACGCCGACGGTTCGGACAAAAAACACCCCCTAACCGATCCGCGCAAACAGAACGCAAAAATCCTGCTCTCGGGCGCGAATTTCGGCTGCGGCTCCTCGCGCGAACACGCCCCGCAGTCGCTCTGGCACTACGGAATCAGGGCAATAGTCGCCGAAAGCTTCGCCGAAATTTTCTTCGGCAACTCCACAACGCTTGGTATTCCCTGCGTTTGCGCTCCGGCTGAAGACATCGCAAAAATTGCCGATGTAATTGAAAAAGACCCCGACGCGCAGGTTGACGTAGACGTGGAAAATATGCGCGTTTCGTGCAACGGCGTCTCGATAAAGTGCTCGATGCCCGAAAACGCCCGCAACGCACTCGTCAGCGGTACTTGGGATCCAATCGCCGAGCTTATGAAGCCGAAGATAAAACGGCGCAGACCGCGGCAAAACTTCCCTATTTTAAATAATGGATTTCATTCTTGAAGGCGCGGGTATTTTCATATATCCGCTCGGGCTTTGCTCTTTCGCGGCGGCGTTCATAATAATGGAACGCCTCATTTCGTTGCGCTCGGGCAAGGTCATTCCCCAAAGAATTGAAGAGGCGCTCTACGCGGGGCGCCTGCCCGAAGTCGAAGGAAAATCGTCGGCGGGAAGAATAGTCGCCTTCTACAAAGACTGCACCGAAGACCCAGACGCGCTCAAGGCGTTCGCAAGGCTGGAAGTTTCAAAGCTTGAACGCGGAATGTTCGTGCTCGACATCGTTATTTCCGCCGCGCCGCTGCTGGGGCTTTTGGGAACGGTGGCAGGTCTTGTCGGCGTTTTCGCCTCTACCGACGGGATCCCGACCCCCGAGACAATTTCAAAAGGCGTCGGGCTTGCGCTTTCGACAACAATTATAGGCTTGGCGATTGCAATTCCGTCGATAATCGGCGGCGCATACCTCAACAGGCGCATAGACAAACTCGCCGCGCGGCTCAGCGTCTGCGTCGAAAGACTGCTGCACATCAAGGAATAATCGGCGTGGAACCGCTCAGAAAAAAACGACAGTTTGCCCAAATAAACATCGTTCCGCTGGTAGACGTGCTCACGGCGCTGATTTTCTTTTTTCTGATAACAATGCAGTTTAAAGACGTCTACACGGTGGACATTACCCCGCCCACAATGAAGTCTTCAGACACCGAGAGCGCGGTTCAGCCCAACGTGCTGCTCGTAAAAAAAGACGGCTCGTACGTGTTCAATAAAAAGCCAATTCCGCTCGACGAAATTAAGGCGCAGTTTGAAAAAATTTCAAAATCGAAAAACCCGACGGTGCTCATTTACGCCGACGCGCAGACTCCGCTGAAATTCGTCGCCGACGCCGTCGATTCGGCGCGCTTGGCGAAAATAAAAAAAGTCGGTCTGCGCGCGGAAAAATAACGCATTTTGCGACAGTTTTGGCTTGAAAAAAACGCAAAAATAGTCCCAAATGGACAGATATTGCAAAAGCGCATTCGGCGCTTCGTTTGATTTCGGCTTTCGGCAAAATATTGTTCCGCAGAAAGCGGCTTTCCTTCCCCCAAAAATGCAAATGGATAATTTTCAAATCGTAGACGTGTGCGGTATTTTCGCGCCCACAACAAACAACAACGGCGTTTTGCTGAACCCGAAATTCGGCGGCAAAACAAAATCTTCAGACCCGTATGTGCCAAAGGAGCTCGTGCAGCGCTTCAACGTGAAAAAGGGACAATACATAGTCGGCAAGGCGCACCTTGCCAACGGACACATCAACCCCAAAGTGCGCTTTATCGAAACCGTCGATGGCGTTCCCTGCATGCAGCGCCGCAAGCTTGAAAATTTCCAAAACCTCACAAGCATTGCCCCGCGCCAAAAACTAAAACTCGAGACAAAAGACGGCAGACTGACAAACCGAATAATCGACATCTTCTGCCCCGTCGGCAAGGGAACGCGCGGACTGATTGTCGCCCCGCCGCGCACGGGCAAAACAACCCTGCTGAAAGACATCGCCCTCGGGATAATAGAAAACCATAAAGAATGCCATTTAATGATACTGCTTGTGGACGAGCGTCCCGAAGAAGTTACGGATTTCAGAATGGACGTTCCCGAAGCCGAGATTTTCGCCTCTTCCAACGACGAAGACCTCAACACGCACATCAGAATTTCCGACTTGGCAATAGAGCGCGCCAAGCACCTCGTTGAAACGGGCAAAGACGTTGTTCTGCTTATGGATTCCCTCACGCGCCTCGCCCGCGCCCACAACGCGGCAAAATCGGGCGGCGGACGCACAATGTCAGGCGGCCTCGACATCAGGGCGCTCGAACGTCCCCGCCAAATGTTTTCCGCCGCACGCGCAACCGAAGAAGGAGGCTCGCTTACGATAATTGCCTCCGCCCTGATAGAAACGGGTTCACGAATGGACGAACTGATTTTTCAGGAATTTAAAGGTACTGGCAATATGGAAATGGTGCTCGACAGAAAAATCGCCGAAATGCGCATTTGGCCGGCAATAAATATTTCCGCATCGGGCACGCGTCGGGAGGAACTTTTGCTTTCCGAAGACGAACTTGAAGCCGCGGGCTTCCTGCGACGAGCCATGGCGGGCGCAAAACCCGAAGTCGTTGCGGAAACCCTCGTCTCCCGAATGAAACAAAGCAAAACTAACGCCGAATTCATTCAAATGATTCTCTAATTTTTGCCTTTCGGAACGGTGATGCGTGTGGCGCAAATCGCCGTTTTGCCCGCTGGTCGGATTTCGATTCTATTGGCATGCAATTTTTATCCTTCGACGCAACGCCCCATTGGACGTCTCCATTTAAAAGGCAATCCACATGCCGCATTTGCTCTCGCCAAATATGCCTATTCCCATTTTAATCTTGTAATATTTACGGACAAAGTGGCAAAAATTTTCGCGAAAACAAAATCACCAGGACTCGGAAAAAGACTGATAGAACACGAAATATTTTTCGGTAGAAAAATAAACCGCTCATATCGTAATATTCCCACACCATCTTGCTGAGTTTCGGAATATTTACCTGCCCCAAAACGTGAATAATAGCTTGTATGCTACAATGTAGTGTTCGCTGCGTTGTATGAAACCGTTATGAGATACCCTATTCCTCTGACTCGACGGATTTCCATGTAGCAAAAAATATTTCGCCGCCCTATCAGTTTTTCGTTTTGGGAATAGTGTAAAGTACCGCATCGCCCGTAGTACCACAATGTACTTAACAACGGTTTGGACGAAGTAATTCCATGTAAAAACGCAAGATTTCAATAGAACCTCACCCAGCGAAAGGCACAACAAACACACACCCGCCGTACATCTACTCTACATATTTCCCCCCATAAATGGTACGACAGACACACGACTTTCGGTGAAGACGTTTTTTGCTTTGTTTCAATTCACGCGCCCGCGTGGGGCGCGACTTTTCTTTTTCGGGCTTTTTGCATATATAGTATCGTTTCAATTCACGCGCCCGCGTGGGGCGCGACGACGACATCAAAGACATCAACAA
>DAVZIV010000098.1:0-5550 GCA_052273125.1 Candidatus Merdousia sp.
GCGCCGAGGCTAAGGTTTCGGAATTCGACAGATGGGTTGAACCGCCCGAGGGAATGTTCTCGCGCAACTTCGCCCGCTGCATTGCCGAAAACCTCGGCGGCAGCAAAGTCTACCTCTACCCCGAATCCCCCGCCGACCCGACGGGCGCGGTCAACGTGAGAATAACCGTCTACAAGTGCATAGGCAAAATCGGCGGCGACCTCGAATTCGCCGTGCGCTGGACAAAGAACGAGCACCTCAAAAACGGCTCGCGGATATACGCGTTCAAAAAGACAGTTCCCGCAGGCAAAGGCTACGACGGCTACGTGAACGCCATAGCCCAGTGCGTCTCGGAGGCGTCGGCAAGCATAGCAAAATCTATTTCGGAATAATTTAATACAATAAAAAATATGAAAACAACACTATTGTTCTCGGGTCAGGGCGCGCAAAGCGTCGGAATGGCGAAATCGCTCTACGAAAATTTCGACTCCGTGAAGGAACTCTTCGACAGAGCCGACGAAACACTCGGATTCAAGCTCTCCAAAATCTGCTTTGAAGGTCCGTCGGAAGCCCTCACAAAAACCGACGTCTGCCAGCCCGCGCTCTATCTGCACGGCTTTGCGGTCGTGGAAGTGCTGCGCCAAAAGGGAATGCTCGGCGATGTCGTTTCGGCGATAGGGCTCTCGCTCGGCGAGCTCACCGCGCACGCGTTCGCGGGAACGTACTCGTTCGAGGACGGGCTAAAGATTGTCCGCGAGCGCGGCCGCCTGATGCAGCTGGCGTGCGACGCCTCGAGGGGTGCTATGGCAAGTTTCATAGGAGGCTCGCAGGAGACCGTCGAAAGCTACTGCAAAGAATTCGATATAGATATGTCCAACCTCAACTGCCCCGGACAGATTGTAGTTTCGGGCGAGGCCGACAAGGTTGCCGCAGCCGTCGCGGCGGCAAAGGCGCGCAAGGAATTTAAAATCGTAGTTCCGCTGAAAGTCGCAGGCGCATACCACAGCAGGCTGATGAAACCCGCCGGAGACGAGTTTGAAAAATTCATCGCCGGAATGAAATTCTCCGCGCCGAAGGTCAAGGTGTTTACGAACGTATCGGGCGCGGAAGTCTCCGACCCCGACGAAATCAAAAAATCGCTCGTAGCCCAGATAACAAGCACCGTACGCTGGGCGGACTGCATGCGCGCCGCCGCGGCGCTTGGCACGGAACAGTTCTACGAATGCGGCCCCGGCGCAATACTCGGCGGAATGGCAAAACGCATCGACAAAGAGCTCAGCGTAAAGAGCCTCGCCGAAATTTCGGACTTCCAATAGCCCCGAATTTTGCACACAGCGTATGCGCGCGCTACTCTTTGTTTTTGCCGTTTTTTGTTCGGCTGCGCTCAGTTGCGCCGCGCCGATGTTTCCCGTCGGCGCGATGGACAAAACGCTCTATTCGCAAAAGGGGGCGGCGCTGCGCATATGCTACGATTCGTTCGATGTTGTCGGGCACTCGCGCGTGATGGGCGCCGATGTGCCCACCGCGTTTCGCCTCAACGGTCTGCGCATATTTGCCGAAGCCGCAAACATTACCGAAAACGAACTGCTATACGCAAAGACAAAACTGCCCTTTTCCCTTTCGGCAAACGGCTTTTCGCTGACTATAAACGGCAAAAAAACGCGCCTTGCCATAACTGCGGATTCCGCCGTGCTGACGCCGCTAAACACCATCGTTTTAAAGGGCAACGTAAAGCTCTCCACGGCAAAGACCGTTTCGATAGGCGAGCGCGCCGCGCTCTCGCTTGAAGGTAGAATGATCGTCCTGCAAGCCGACGGCACAAAAGTGGGCTTCAAATTCTGACGCCACTGCAAGCCCCGTACGCGTTCGGCGGGTACCGCTGTACTCGCCGCGAATTTCGTTTTGCGGAAAACATTTCGCGCGCACTGTCGAGTATTTCCGAGTACAGAACTCGGCAGGCAATTTCCGAACCCGCGTTAGGCGAGCATTCCCGCGCGGCGCTGGACAATTCCACACACAAACCCAAACGGACGTTTCGGCGCAACGCGCACAATTATTTTCGCATTCGGAATTTCATCTCCGCGCCCGCGTAAAATTCGCAATTATTGATTCGTTCTGATTCGGAAGCATCGCTCACGCGCACAACGTCGTGCGCAACGCATATTCCCCCTGAGCGACCGAGCCTAAATAGTGCGCAGAATCGAGATAAAATACGGCACGAGCTGCTTTTTGCGGCTGACGATTTTCGGCAGTTCGTAAACGTCGCGCTCGGCGTCCTTCTGGTAGGCTATGCGCTCTATGACGTCCCGAGAACCGCTTATCATAAGCAGCGAATCCTGCGTCATTACGTTTGTGATAAAGAGAGCCGAAAACGCCATTTTGTTCGATTTTCTGTAGCGCTCGAGCGCGGCGCGTATACCGTCGATTTTTTCGTAGAACGATGAAAAATCCAGCTCCTCTACCTGCGAGATTGAAAACTCCACGCCGTCCTCCCTGTAGTGTTTGCAGTCCGTAGTGATTACGTCGTCTTCGGAAATGGAGGAGATTATGGAGGTCGAGCCGAAAATGTAGTCGGAAAGTTCGTCGGCGGAGACGCCCGCAATTTTCTCAAGACGCGCAATTTCCTCGGCGTCTTCGGCGGTGGCGGTCGGACCCTTGAGATTGAGGGTGTCACAAATGATTCCACTTAGCATAAGCCCCGCCGTGTTGGCGTCGGGCTTTACGCCCGATCTGGCGAAGAACTGGCTGACAATGGTACACGTCGACCCCACGGGCTTGTTGACAAATAAAATCGGATTAAGCGTATTAACAGCTCCTATTTTGTGGTGGTCTATAATTTCCACAATTTCGGACTCCTCAGCGCCCATCACCGCCTGCGACAATTCGTTGTGGTCTACAAGAACAAGCTTGGGTTTGGGGGCGTCGAGCAAATCGACCGTCGAAAACACGCCGCGCAGCACGCCGTCCGCCGAGCACACGAATAATATTTTTGAATAGCTTTTGGTGTTGGCTGATATTTTTGAAAGCAGCTTTTCGGGCGGAATGGTGAGAACGTCCCTGCGCATGAGCTTTTTTGCGCGCGCCGCCATTCTCACAAGCAGGGCGGTCGTTGCGGAATCGTAGTCGCAGGAGATGACGCTCACGCCCTTTGCCCGCGCCATTTCAATCACGGCGGGGTCTATGACATATCCGCCAGTGATAATCAGCCCGCGCACCCCCATCTGTATGGCCTTAATCTGAATGTCGAAACGGTCGCCGACAACAATGAGGTTCTGTTCGGGCTTTGATTCCTCCGTCTCTATGAATTTGCCGAAAGACGAAACCTCCATTGCGCCTATGCGTACGTACATGTCTTCGGTTTCGTCGGCTCGGAACGCCAAATGCGCAGTTCCCTTTAGGGTTTTAATTACGTCGTTGAGCGAGGCGCGCAGATGGCGGATTGACACTGCCGTACCGCACGGACGCGGAATGAAAAATTCGCCCATATCGAACACCGAAACTTCGCCGCAAAGCTTGTTTTGGGCGTCCAAAATCGGGATTGCGCGCAGGTCGTAGCGGTCTATTGCCTCCATTACCGAATAGCAGGAGGACTCCAGCGGAAGACTTACAAAATCCGTCTTCATTATGTCTTTTGCGCGCAGGCGCACGTCGCCGACAAACGTCGGCAGCTGCGCCGAAAAGCGCGAGAGCACCTTGTCTATGCGCATATTCGAGTTCCCGCAGCGCCCCGCCACGTAATGCGGCTGCCCCACGGATTTTTTAAACTCGGCGTATGCGAGCGCCGAACATATCGAATCTACGTCGGGATTCTTGTGCCCTAATATGTAAATCTGCTCCATCTTGTTTTCAATTAAGCACAAAAATTATCATTTTTCAACAAAAAACAAAAAAAGCGCAATACGCATTTTGCGCCAAAATTTTGTCATTTATTATTGTGTTATATTAGAATTTAACATCTCAAAACAATGAAGTAGAGACAAAAAAAGCCCCGCGGAAACTGAAAACCGCGGAGCTTCCACAAAATCGGCTGCAATTAGAACTGAGCCAAACGCTTTTCCTTGACCTTGGAAGCCTGCTTGCCGATACGGTCGCGAATGTAGTAGAGGCGGGCGCGCATGGGGACGGAATCCCTATCGACTTCAATCTTTGCGATGTTGGGGGAATTTACGGGGAAAACGCGTTCAACGCCTTCGCCGTAGGAAAGGCGGCGGACGGTAAACGTTTCGTGAATGCCGCTACCCTTTCTTGCAATTACAATGCCTGCAAAAACCTGAATACGTTCCTTGTCGCCTTCGCGTACTTTTGCATGAACTTTAACGCCGTCTCCAACCTTGAAGTTTACGATGTCGGTCTTGATTTGATCTTTGGTTATTTCTTTCAACAACTCTTGGTTCATTGTTTGTTCTCCTTTGATTTTAAAATGTCTGGTCTGCGCTGTTTTGTTTTCTCCACCTGCTGCCGTCTGCGCCACGCGGCTATTTCCTCGTGGTTGCCGGACATCAAAACCTGCGGAACTTCCATGCCTCTGAAAACGGCGGGTCTTGTGTATTGTGGAAAAGAAAGGAGATTGTCATTAAATGAATCGTACGTCAAGGAATTTTCTTCGCCTAAAACGCCTTTTACATATCTGGCAACCGTGTCCGCCAAAACAGCCGCGGGAAGCGTGCCGTTTGTCAGGACGTAATCGCCTATTGAAATCTCCCTGTCGATAACACAGTCGCGCACGCGCTGGTCGATGCCCTCGTAGTGTCCGCTAAGTATTATCAAATGTTTTTTTTGCGAAAGCTCTGCGGCAATTTGCGGCGAGAGCTTTTCGCCGTCGGGGCACATGTATATGCGCGTGCATTCGGATGTCTGCAACTGTTCGATTGCCGAAAAAATCGGGTCGGGCATAAGCAGCATTCCGGGACCGCCGCCAAAGGGACGGTCGTCGACATTCTTGTGCTTGCTCTTCGACCAATCGCGAATATTGTGCACGTTGAGCTCCAGAATGCCGGCTTCCACCGCGCGCGCAAGCATACTCTCGCCCAAAAAGCCCGAAAGCATATTGGGGAAAAGCGTCAAGAAATCAATCCTGAGTTTTGCGCCCATTTATAAAACAAAAACCCGTACCGACATGCAAGCCGTGCGGGTTTTGGAATAAATAATCGCGCATTAGGCGTTGGCCGCGGCGGCCTTTGCCTTCTTGATGAGCGCCTTCACCGTGTCGGAGGGCTGCGCGCCTACGCTTACCCAGTAGTCTGCACGAGCCAAATCAAGCTTGGAGTCAATATCCTTGCCTCTGGGACTGGGATTGTACATACCGATTGTTTCAACAAACTTGCCGTCGCGGCGAGCAGCGCTTTCGGCAACTACAACTCTGTACACAGGATTATGGGTCGAGCCGTGTCTTTGTAATCTGATTTTAAGTGCCATATTTATTATTCTTTAGAAATTTAAATTGTCTATGAAATATCTTTACGCGGGATTGTCAAATGCTTTTTTTCACCTTTTTTAAAACGCGCGAGGACGCGTAATTTTTTGTTTTGTTTTTATATTTTTCACCGAAAAATTTATAAAAACAAAAAAATT
>DAVZIV010000099.1:0-5495 GCA_052273125.1 Candidatus Merdousia sp.
GGCGCGCCTGCCGTATCCGCCGCCCGAGTCGCCAAAACGCTGAACGAAGCCGCCGCGCTGTCGGGGCGTATTCGGCGAAGTTTTCTGAGCCATATCGCCTGCCGAACGAACCTTCTTCTGCGGATTTGACTTCATTGAAAGCGAGATTCGTTTGCGCGGAATATCGACTTCCAAAACATAGACGTTTACCCTTTGCTGCGGCTTTACAACTTCATTTGGGTCTTTTACAAAGCGGTCGGAAAGCTCGCTGACATGAACGAGACCGTCTTGGTGAACGCCGATGTCAACAAACGCGCCGAAAGCGGTTACGTTTGTGATAATTCCGGGCAGGCGCATTCCCTCGCGCAAATCCTCGATTTTGCCTATGCCCTCGGCAAAGGAGAACGCCTCGAACTTTTCGCGCGGGTCGCGCCCCGGCTTGCCAAGTTCCTGCATAATGTCCTTGAGAGTCGGCATACCGATGTCGCCGCCGACATAGTTTGAAAGATTTATGCGGGCGCGCGCAGAAGCGTCCTTTAGAAGCGCGTTGACATCGCTGCCGATGTCGGCAGCCATCTTCTCGACAAGCGTGTAGCGCTCTGGGTGAACGGCGCTGGCATCAAGCGGATTTTCGCCGCCGTTGATACGCAGAAAGCCCGCAGCCTGCTCGAAACTTTTCGCGCCGAGCCCGCGCACTTTGAGAAGATCTTTGCGGGTTTTGAACGGTCCGTTTTCGTTGCGGTAGGCGACAACATTCGCCGCCGTCGTGGAATTCAAACCCGAAACGTAGGAAAGCAGCTGCTTGCTCGCCGTGTTGACCTCGACGCCGACGGAATTTACGCAGCTTACAACAACGTCGTCAAGTGAACGCTTGAGCATTGTCTGGTTGACATCGTGCTGATACTGACCTACGCCGATTGACTGCGGGTCGATTTTGACAAGCTCGGCAAGGGGGTCCATGAGGCGGCGCCCGATTGAAACCGCGCCGCGCACGGTGATGTCGTAATCGGGAAATTCCTCGCGCGCAACTTCGGAAGCCGAATATATCGACGCGCCGCTTTCGTTGACCATAACTACAGCTATCGAAGCGGGAAGCCCGAGCGAGCGCACAAACGCCTCGGTCTCGCGCCCCGCCGTTCCGTTGCCGATGGCTATCGCCTCAATCTCGTAGCGCTTGCAGTAGGCGAGAATTTTGTCGCCGGCCTCCTTGACGCGCAGCGCCGACTGCTCGGGATATACAACGTCGTTGTAAAGCAGGTCGCCCTGCCTGTTCAGGCACACGACCTTGCAGCCCGTCCTGAAACCTGGGTCGATGGCAAGCACGTTTTTGCGCCCCAGCGGCGGCGACATCAGCAGTTCTCGCAGATTGTTGGCGAAAATTTTCACAGCCTCTTCATCGGCGCGCTTTTTGATTTCCAAGCGCATATACGTTTCCGTTGTAGAAGAAAGCAGGCGGCGGTAAGAGTCCTCCACTGCAAGCGACATTTCCCTGCCGCACCCCGACGCCGCATTCTTTACGAAGAGTTTTTTGAGAATGGAAATTGCGCCGTCTTCGTCGGGAATGACGCGCATAATCAAAAAGCCCTCGCTCTCGCCGCGCCTGATTGCCAAAATACGGTGCGACGGCGCGGTTGCGGCGTTTTCCGACCAATTGAAATAGTCGCGGTACTTTGCGCCCTCCTCTTCTTTGCCCGCGAGAACTTTTGAAGAAAGCACCGCGTTTTTGTCGAAATATTCGCGCAAAGACGAGCGCGCAAGGGCGGCGTCGGCAACGGTTTCGGCAATAATGTCGCGCGCGCCCGCAAGCGCCGCCGCGGCGTCGGGAACTTCCTTCGACGCGTCCGCGAATTTCTCCGCCTCAGCCGAACATTCGCCGTCGGGATTTTCCGTTATGAACTTCGCCAGCGGCTCGAGCCCGCGCTCCTTTGCGATTGTCGCCTTTGTGCGGCGCTTGGGCTTGAACGGCTGGTAGATGTCTTCGAGCTTTGAAAGGGTGTCGGCGGCGTCGAGTTTCGCCTCGAGCTCGGGCGTAGCCAAATTGCGCTCCTGAAGCGATTTTTTTATCGACGCCCTGCGCTCGTCGAGAGCCTTGAGCCTGTCGAGTTCGTCGCGCACGGCGGCAATTTGCACTTCGTCGAGCGACCCCGTAGCCTCCTTGCGATAGCGGGCTATGAACGGAACGGTAGCGCCCTCTTCAAGCAGTTTTGCCGCCGCGGCCACTTGGTGCTGCGGAATGTTGAGATTTTCAGATGCCGTTATTAAATGTTGTTCTGTCATGCTATAAAATAAAAAATGTTTACTGTTTTTCCGCCGCCTCCAACTGCGCCGAAAACTCCTCCCATTTGGCGTAGGCCGCGGCAATGTCGGTCTTGAGCGCGTTGTACGCCTCGGTTGTCGAAGCGCATTGGGCGCCGCGCTTGAAAAAGTCGGGAGAGGCCATTTCCGCCTCCACGCGCGCCAACTCCTCCTCAAGGCGCGCGATTTCAGCCTCGGTTGCGGCGATGCCTTTTTTGAGTTTTGAAAGCTCTTTGCGGGCGGCGGAACGCTCGAGCTTCTTCGCCTTGTAGTCCGAAATTTTCGGCTGCGACGGCGCGCGGCAGACAATTTTACCCTCCGCCTTAATGCGCTCAACATAGTCGCTCAAATTGCCCTCGAAAAATCTAGCGCCGTTTTCGCCAAGCTCAATCACCCTGTTTACAATGGGATCGAGAAAATCGCGGTCGTGGCTGACTATCAAATATGTGCCGTCGAATTTGGCAAGGGCGTTTTGGAGAACTGTTTTGGAATTTATGTCGAGGTGGTTCGTCGGTTCGTCGAGAAGCAAAAAGTTGAAATCCTTCAAAAGCATTTTCGCAAGCGCAAGGCGGTTTTTTTCGCCGCCGCTTAGCACGGATACACTTTTGAAAACGTCGTCTCCGCTGAAGAGAAACGAGCCCAGCAAGCCCCTGACCTTTGCGCGCCGCTCGAACGGCACGCCCGCACACGCCTCGGTGAGAACGTCGTTGGAGCGGTCGAGCCTGTCCGACTGGTGCTGGGCGAAAAACGACATTTCCACATTGTAGCCGAGCTTTGCCGAGCCGCTGTCCGCGGCGAGTTCGCCCGAAATTATCTTTGCAAGCGTCGATTTTCCCGCGCCGTTGACGCCCACAAGCGCAACGCGCTCCCCGCGCTCTACTTTGAATGAAATGTTGTCGAGCACCTTGTGCGCGCCGAAAGATTTGCAGACGGAATAGACTTCGAGAACCACCTGCCCGCAGCGCTTGGAAACGGGAAACTCGAATTTTATTTCGCCGTCGAAATCGTCCTCTACTTCTATACGCTCTATTTTGTCGAGCGCCTTTATGCGGCTTTGTACCTGCGCGGCCTTTGTTGCCTTGCTGCGGAAGCGCTCTATGAAGCGCTCGGTCTTGTCGATTTGGCGCTGCTGGTTTGCGGCGGATTTTCGCAGAATTTCAAGGCGCTTTGCGCTTTCGGCAACGTAAAATTCGTAGTTGCCCGCGTAGACATCGAGCCGCCCCCCGCTTAGGTGGAACGTGCGGTTTGTGAGGGCGTCGAGAAAGGCGCGGTCGTGGCTGACGAGCAATACCGCCCCCGAATAGCCGCGCAAATAGTCTTCGAGCCACGCGACGGATTCAATGTCGAGGTGGTTAGTCGGCTCGTCGAGCATAATAAGCGACGGCTCGCGCAGAAGAATTTTGGCAAGGGCTATGCGCATCTGCCAGCCGCCGGAAAACTCCGAGCACGGGCGCGGCATATCCGACTTTTTAAACCCCAGCCCAGCAAGCACCGTCTCCACGCGCGAGCGCAGCTTTGCCTCCTGCATATCCTCGAGCCTGCGCTGGAGTTCGCCCATAGTCTCGAGCGCCTCGGCGTACTCCTGCGAAGACGGGGCGGCGTCGGCGATTACTTCCCGCCTCTTCAAGCTCCCTGCGCGCGGTGAGCACGTCCACAAACGCCGACTCCGCCTCTTCGTAGAGCGAGCGCGATGCCGCCACAATCGCCTCCTGCGGCAGATAGCCAACCGTTGCATATTTCGGTTTTGCGATGTCGCCCGAATCCAGCCCCTCGAGCCCCGCAAGCACTTTCAGCAGCGTCGATTTTCCCGCGCCGTTGTTGCCCACAAGACCGATTTTATCGTTCCTGTTTATCACTGCGGAGGCGCAGTCGAATATCTTTCGCGCACCGAAGGCAAGCGATATGTTTTTAAGCTCAATCATTTCGCCAAAAACGACGCCGCTTTAGAGCAAGTCGCCAATGGAGAGGAAGCGCCTGTCTACCGCCTGCGCTCCGACAATGACGCTCGTGCCGAAAATGTCGTCTTCGGTGGCGCCGCGCGAAACTTCGCCCACGGGCTTTACAAGACCCGTCAAAATCTGTCCGTAACAGCGCACGTCGGAAGAGGTTATCTGGAGCATTTTCGACGTTATGTTGCCCGAATTCAAATCTGGGAAAATCAGCACGTTGGCGTGTCCTGCAACCGAGCTTGCTATGCTCTTTTGCGCCGCTACTTCGGGGCGCAGAGCCGCGTCTACCTGCAATTCGCCGTCAACTTCCATATCGAGACGCTCGGCGACTATTCTGTCGTGGACAAGCGCCGTCGCCGCCCTGACCTTGAGCACGCTCGGGTTTTTCGGGTTGGGCGTCTTCGACACAAACGAAAGCATTGCAATTTTCGGGCGCTCGAGCGTTATGTTGCCCGCGAGAGCGGCGGTTGTTATTGCGATGTCGCAAAGCTCGTCGGCGGTGGGGTCGGCAACTACACCGCAGTCGGAAAGAAAAAGGTCGCCGTCTATGCCGAGATTTTCAATACCCGTGGAAAGCACCATCATGGAACTTACAGTCGATACGCCTTTTTGGCGCGAGATTATCTGGAATATGGGGCGAAGCGAACTTATCGTCGAAACCGACGCGCCCGTGACCATTGCGTCGCACCTGTTTGTTGCAAGCATCATCAGCGAAAAATAAAGCGGCTGCAAAAGCATATTGCGCAGCGACTGTGCGTCAATCCCCCTGAAAACGGGAAGTCCGGACATTAGTTTGAAAAGTATTTCAAAATCGTCGCCGTCGGCGGGGTTTATTATTTTTATTCCGTCCGTGCGGATTTCGGCGGCCTGCGCCTTTGCCGTAATTGCGTCTTTGTCGCCTACCAAAATCGGAACGCCGAGCTTGCGCGTGGCGAATTCTCTGGCAGCTTTGATTACGCGCAAGTCTTCGCCGTCGGGGTATATCAAACGCTTGGGGTGGTTTTGAAGTCTGACGGAAAGTTTTTTAATGAGGGGCATGAGTATATCCTTTTTGAAATGGTTTACGCGGAGAGCGTCGCCAAAATCCGCAATAAAGTCAAATATAAACGACAGACAATCTCGATGTAAAAATGCGCCGACACATAAAAAAATGCTTGATTTCCGCCAAGTGTCGGACATAAAGGGAGAGAATATTTGCAAAGCGTAAAAATTTTGCTGATTTATCCCGTGGGAGCGTAGCTCAGTGGATAGAGCAGCGGTTTTCTAAACCGT